>CAZHEG010000074.1:0-5744 GCA_964531435.1 uncultured Oscillospiraceae bacterium
GTTTGCCGAACCGCTCCAGATGCACCTGATGGCAGATGCCGTTGCCGGGGCGGGAGAAGTGAACGCCGTATTTTGCGGCTGCGGTCTGCAGATACCGGTGGTCATCCGGGTTTTCAAAGCCGCACTGCAATGTGTTGTGATCCACATAGGCGATGGAAAATTCGGTTTTCACCCGGGGGATCCCCATGGTTTCAAATTCCAGGTAGGCCATAGTGCCGGTGGCATCCTGGGTCAGGGTCTGGTCGATTTTCAGAGCCACTTCCCTGCCGGGGGTCATATCGCCGGAAACCAGATGGGCGGCGATGATCTTTTGCGCGATCGTTTTACCCATGATAGTTGAACCTCGCAATCATGTTTTCTTTCGCCAGGAGGATGTGCTGGGTGATCAGCTCCGAGGCCAGGTCCGCGTCGCCGGAGGCGATGGCGTTGAAAATGGCCTTGTGCTCCTGAATGGTGCGGTCCAGCCGGGAGGGATCCTCAATGGCGATCTTCCGGTAGCGCAGGGTCTTTCGGTGCAGGGGCAGCAGGGTGTCCCGGATGACGGTTCGCTGGCTCAGCTCATAGATCGCGTCGTGGAACCGGTCATCCATCTGCTGCAGGTGCCCGATGTCCTTCTTTTCGTAGTAAAAGTCCTGCAGCTCGCTGATCTGCTTCAGCTTTGCCAGACCCTCCGGGGTCAAATTTATAGTGGCGTAGTAGGCCGCCAGACCCTCGATGCGCTGGCGGATGTTCATAATGTCCACCAGATCCTCCACGGTGATGCCCAGCACCACGGAGCCCTTGCCGGACTCCCGGATCAGCCGCTCCTGCTCCAGGCGGCGCAGGGCCTCCCGGATGGGGGTCCGGCTGACCCCCAGCTGCTCCACCAGCTTCAGCTCCGTGAGGATCTCGCCTCTGGGGTATACGCCGGTGATGATGTCGTTTTCCAGCCGTTCAAATACCTGGTCTGCCAGGGATACTGTCTTAAATTCCGCCATGGGGTGTCCTCCTCAAGCCCCGAACCGGCCCGGGGCCAGCTCTTCGATTTTTTCTTCCATCTCCTTGCGGGAGATCATGGTCTGGCGGCCCGCGTCATACTGGCCGTCCACCCAGCCCTTCAGGATCTGCACCAGGGGATCGTTTTTGCCGATCTCCCGCTCCGGCGGCAGGCGGTAATTTTTGTTGATCCAGTAGGCGATGCCCGCCAGGCCGGAGGTTTTGCTGATCTCCACCGTGGCGGGGCGGTTCAGCAGCTTCTCGGTGTCGAAGATGGTGTAGATCTCCGCGTCCTTTAACAGGCCGTCCGCGTGGATGCCCGCCCGGGTGGAGTTGAAATTTTTGCCCACAAAGGGGGTCATGACCGGGATCTCGTAGCCGATATCCTTCTGGAAGTACTCCCCGATCTCGGTGATCACCGTGGGATCCATGCCGTCCATGGAGCCCCGGAGGGAGGCGTATTCAAATACCATGGCTTCCAGGGGGATATTTCCCGTGCGCTCACCGATGCCCAGCAGGGAGCAGTTCACCGCGCAGGCACCGTAGAGCCAGGCGGTGGAGGCATTGGCGACGGCCTTGTAAAAATCGTTGTGGCCGTGCCATTCCAGATATTCACTGGGCACGTCGGCGTAGTGCTGCAGGCCGTAAATGATACCCGCGACGCTGCGGGGCATGGCGGCCTCCGTATAGGGAACGCCGTAGCCCATGGTGTCACAGGCCCGGATCTTCACCGGGATCCCCGCCTGCTGGGACAGCTTCTGCAGCTCGTTGACCAGAGGAACGACGAAGCCGTAGAAATCCGCCCGGGTGATATCCTCCAGATGGCACCGGGGAATAACGCCCGCGTCAAAGGCGTCGGAAATGGTGGCAAGATAGTGGTCCAGAGCCTGCTTTCTGGTCATTTTCATCTTCTTGAAGATGTGGTAGTCGCTGCAGCTGACCAGAATGCCGGTCTCCTTCAGTCCCAGCTCCCGGACAAGGCGGAAATCCTCCTTGCTGGCCCGGATCCAGCTGGTGATCTCCGGGAATTTCAGGTTCAGGGAAAGGCATTTTTCCAGCGCTTCCCGGTCTTTTTTGCTGTAAACGAAAAATTCCGTCTGCCGGATGATGCCGTAGGGGCCGCCCAGCTTGGAAAGGTACTGGTAGATCCGGAGGATCTGATCCACGCTGTAAGGCTCCACGGACTGCTGCCCGTCCCGGAGGGTGGTATCCGTGATCCAGATCTCCTCCGGCATATTCAGGGGAACCCGCCGGTGGTTAAAGGATACCTTCGGCACGGTGCCGTAGCTGTAAATGTCCCGCTGCAGATTGGGCTCTGCCACATCCTGCAGGGAATATTTGTAGGACTTCTGCTCCAGCAGGTTGGTTTTTCTGGAGATCTCCAACATTGTTCATCACCCTTTGGTTGTATACTTGTATACAATTATACCCATAAAAAAAGAAAAGTCAATCCCAAATTCCACGCAGTATGGCCGAATGACCACAATGCGTGGACGGACACGGAGTGACGACCTTTGAATGGTGCCTACCAAAACCTTCTCCCTCGGGAGAAGGTGGCGCGCAGCGCCGGATGAGGGGCCATAAAAACACAGTTACCCCTCATCAGTCACCTGCGGTGACAGCTTCTCCCCGGGGAGAAGCTTTTCACGCCTTCGGCGAAGGGCGGCCCCGGGGGCCGCGCCTACCCGGGGAGATGACTGCCGCGCCGCCGGTATTCCTTCGGCAGCATTCCGGTGACGCTTTTGAAGGCCTGGGTGAATTTGCTCTGATTTTCGTAGCCCACGGCGCAGGCGATCTCGGCAATGGAGCTGCTGCTGTGGGTGAGCAGCTCCTTTGCCTGCTTGATCCGGTATTCCTTCATATAGGCGGCAATGGGCTGCCCGAAAACGGTTTTGAAGGATGCCTTGAGGGTGGTCTGATTGATGTGGAATTTGTCCGACAGTTCTTCGATGGTGTACCGGTTCTGAATATTGCGGATCAAAAATTCGTGGATCTCATTGACGGTCTGGATGTTGGAGTCGTAGAGCTGCTGCTTTTCAAAGGGCTCCTCCGAGGGGCAGGCCACCTCGATGATCTGCTCGATCATTTCGTGGAGGGCATCCGTGCGGGCGGTCTTGGCGGCGGTGTAGTAGACCTCTTTTCCCTCCCGGCGGCTGACCACGAAGCCCGCGGTCTGCAGGATCTTCAGGTGATGGGAAACCGCGGGGCTGCTCATCTCCACCAGGGAGGAGATGTTGATCACGCATTCCTCGCAGTGGCACAGGATCCAGAAGATCTGGACCCGCTTGTTGTCGCCCAGCACCTTGAAGATGTTGGAGATGGTGTCAAAGGTCTGATCCCTTGGGATATTGTTATGAAGCATTTCCGAAAAGTGTCCGTGGTCGTGGGGCATTTTGTTCATCTTATTTTCCCTCCTGTCTGAAAATTATTATACCATTCGGACATAAAATGTACAATAGCTTTCCGCGAAATAATCCATTCAGAAATAAGATTATCCTGAAAAGTCCGGATTTAACCCCATGTATTGACAGGCTTTTTATGGAATACTATAATCAGGTAAACAGTTAAACACTTGTTAAATCATTAAATAAAAGGAGAACCTGCTATGAAAAAGACCTACAAGATCGAAGTGGACTGCGCCAACTGCGCCAACCTGATGGAGACCGCCACCAAGAAGACCCCCGGCGTGAAGGACGCTACGGTGAACTTCATGACCCAGAAGATGATCGTTGAATTTGAGGACGGTCAGGATCCCGCCGCCGTTATGAAGGCTGTGCTGAAGAACTGCAAAAAGGTAGAGGACGACTGCGAGATCTATCTGTGATCCGTCCGGCCACGGAGGCAATCGAAGGATGAACAAAAAACAAAAAAAGCTGCTGATCAGAGTCATCATCTCCGCTGTGCTGATGGTGGGACTGGATTTTTTGCCGGTGGACGGCATCGTCCGGTTCGGGCTGTACCTGGTCCCCTATCTGGTCATCGGCCACGATATTTTGAGGAAGGCCGCCAAGGGCATCAAAAACGGAAGAGTTTTTGACGAAAACTTCCTGATGGCGGTAGCCACCATCGGCGCCATGATCATCGGCCTGGTGGACACCGGCGACTATGTGGAAGCCATTGCCGTCATGCTGTTTTACCAGGTGGGCGAGCTGTTCCAGAGCTATGCCGTGGGCAAGAGCCGCCGAAACATCAGCGAGCTGATGGATATTCGTCCGGACTATGCCAATGTGGAGGCCGACGGAAAATTGCAGCAGGTGGACCCGGATGAGGTTGCCATCGGCACCGTCATCGTGGTTCAGCCCGGAGAAAAGGTGCCCATTGACGGCATCGTGGTCTCCGGCAATTCCAGCCTGAACACCAGCGCCCTGACGGGTGAGAGCCTTCCCCGGGATGTGCAGGAGGGCGACGAGATCATCAGCGGCTGCATCAACCTGACAGGCGTTCTGAAGATCAGGACCACAAAGGAATTCGGTGAGTCCACGGTTTCCAAGGTTCTGGACCTGGTGGAAAACGCCAGCTCCCGCAAATCCAGATCCGAGGACTTTATTTCTAAATTCGCCAGGGTCTATACCCCCGCCGTGGTTTACGGCGCTCTGGCCTTGGCTATCGTGCCGCCGCTGGTGAGCTGGGGCCTGCTGGGCCTTGACGCCAATTGGAGCCAGTGGATCTACCGGGCGCTGACCTTCCTGGTGGCAAGCTGCCCCTGCGCCCTGGTGATCAGCATTCCCCTTTCCTTCTTCGCGGGCATCGGCGGTGCCAGCAAGGAGGGCGTTTTGGTGAAGGGCTCCAACTATCTGGAAGCTTTGTCCAAGGCGGGGTATGTGGTGTTCGATAAGACCGGCACCCTGACCCAGGGCGTGTTTGAGGTCACCGGCATCCATCACAGCTCCCTCAGCGATGAAAAGCTGATCGAGTATGCTGCGCTGGCGGAAAGCGCCTCCTCCCACCCCATCAGCAAGAGCCTGCAGCGGGCCTACGGAAAGGAAATTGACCGCAGCCGGGTCAGCGATATCCAGGAGATCAGCGGCAACGGCGTGACCGCCCGGGTAGACGGCCTGGAGGTCGCCGCCGGCAATGCCAAGCTGATGAACAGGCTGGGCATCGGGTTCGATGAATGCCACACGGTGGGCACCATCATCCACATGGCTGTTGACGGAAAATATGCCGGACATATCGTGATCTCCGATGTGGTGAAGCCCACCTCCAAGGCAGCCATCGCTGCCCTGGGAAGCGCGGGGGTGAAAAAGACCGTCATGTTGACGGGCGATGCCCAGGCGGTGGCGGATCAGGTAGCCGGAGAGCTGGGAATCGACATGGTGTGCGCGGAGCTGCTCCCCGGGGATAAGGTCTCCAAGGTGGAGGAGCTGCTGGCCCAGAAGCCGAAGAACAGCAACCTGGTATTTGTGGGCGACGGCATCAACGACGCGCCGGTCCTTTCCCGTTCGGACATCGGCATCGCCATGGGTGCCATGGGCTCCGACGCGGCGATCGAGGCGGCGGACGTGGTTTTGATGGATGACGATCCCATGAAGATCGCGAAGGCCATCAAGATCTCCAGAAAGTGCCTGCGCATCGTGAACCAGAATACGGTGCTTGCCATTGCGGTGAAGCTGCTGACCCTGGTGCTGGTGTCCTTCGGCGTGGCGAATATGTGGATGGCGATCTTTGCCGACGTGGGCGTTATGATCCTTGCGGTGCTCAATGCCATCCGCGCCCTGTTCGTGAAAAAGCTGTAAGCTTTGGAGATCGGTTTTAAATTTCAGTTTATC
>CAZHEG010000075.1:0-5731 GCA_964531435.1 uncultured Oscillospiraceae bacterium
AATAAACCGCCGACGGCCGTCGGCGGTTTTTGCGATTCAGTTGATCCGGACATAGCCGCATTCTTCGATGAGGGTCTGGCCTTCGTCGGAGAGGAGCCAGTCAATGAGGAGGGGGATATTCCCGTTATCGTTGTCGGCGCGGTAGATGGCGTAGAACTGGGCGATGATGGGGTATGTGCCGTTTTGGATGTTCTCCGCGCTGGGATAGACTCCATTCAGGCTGAGCATTTTTACCGCGCTGTTATCCACCATGCCGTCCATGTAATAGCGGAAGGAGAAGCCGATGGAGGCGCCGGTGATGGCAAGGGGGGATTTTCGCGCGATCTGCCGGCCGCCCATGAAGCGCTCAAAGGTGGACTGGCTGCCGCTGCCCGACAGGCGGGTGACGGGGTTGATGATCCGGTCCGCGCCCCCAAGCTGTGCCCAGTTGGTATATTCTCCGGCGTATATATCCCGAATCTGGTCGGTGGTCAGGGTTTCAATGGGGTTATTTTTGTTGACGAAGAAAACAAAGGCCTCCAGTCCGATGGGGACATATACAAGCTCCACGCCCTGATCCTCGGCATACTGCCGCTGGTCAGCGGAGGGAGCGGCGCTGAAGAATATGTCCGTGTCGCCGTCCACGATGGCGGTAAAGCCCCGGACAGTGTTTTTGTACTGCATGACACTGTCGGCGGCGAAATTTTCGCCGTAGTAATTGTCATCGGAAAATACGCCGCCCTCATAGGTGACGGTTCCCTCGGGGTAGAGGTTATGGATCACCGCGGCATAGACGCCCACCAGGGCCGCGGCACCGTCCAGAACAGGCAGGTCGCCGGAAAGCCGGAGGCCCGCATCCAGGTCCGGCAGGTCGGAGCCGTCCTCATGGGGGAGGTAGCGGCTGACGTCCACCATCTTGGCCTGGCCGGTATCGCTGAAATTATTGCTGAGCCGCCTGGTCAGGAGCAGGTACATGCTGGCATTGAAGGCAAGAAAGGCCGCCGCGGTCAGCAGCAGAATGGCCCAACGGGTAAGGGTCTTTTTCATATCACCACAGCTCCCTTGCGATGAATTCAATGATGGAGCAGTGCTGGTATGCGTAAACCGCGTAGGCCAGGTGGGCCAGAGTGAGGATGGCACCGACGCACACGATGGCGGTAAGGAGCCGGAGGAAAAGCTTGTCCGACATGGCCTTCCCCTCACATAAAGGCGATGGAAAGACCCATCACAATGACAAACCCAAGGACCGCAGCCACCAGAGTGCCGGCGATCATGATGGACAGGATCAGCAGGAGCTTCTGCTTTTTCAGCCGGTCGGGCTCAGCTTCACCGGCCTTTTCCTGCCTGCGCAGGGATACATAGCGGCAGATGCTGTGAATGAGAAACCAGATAGCGGCGATGGGAATGCCGAAGAAAAGAATGACGATCAATTCCATGGCAGAGCCTCCCGGAAGGTTAATGAATTAAGCTTTGTTCACGCAGTCCACAAACCGCAGGAAGGCATCGGTGGATTTATAGACACCGGCGTGGTACAGGACCTGGGTGAACACATTACCCACCTCATCCCGGAGGATGGCGGCGGTGTTTTCCGCGGTGAAGGCGTGTTTTTTCTTCAGCTCCTCCACCCAGGGGCCGTGCTTTTGCAGCTCCCCGCTCAGCTCGCTGCCGGAGAGGATGGCCTGCTCCAGCTCCTCCAGCTCCTTTTTCAGGCGGGAGGGCAGGACGGCAAGACCCATGACTTCGATCAGGCCGATGTTCTCTTTCTTAATGTGGTGCAGCTCGGCATGGGGATGGTAGACACCCAGGGGATGCTCCTCGGTGGTGATGTTGTTTCGCAGCACCAGGTCCAGCTCGTAGCATTCGCCCCGGCGGCGGGCGATGGGGGTGATGGTGTTGTGGGGAGTGCCGTCGGTCTCGGCGAAGATGAAGGCATCCTCGTCGGTGTAGCCGCGCCAGCAGTTGAGGATCTTTTCCGCCAGCTCTGCCAGGCGGGTGGGGTCCGGAGCGGTCAGGCGCAGCACGCTCATGGGCCAGTCAACGATGCCGGCGCTTACGTCGCTGTAACCGTCGAAGGTCACGGCATGGGCAATTCCGGCCCGCTCCATGGGGAAGGAGTAGCCGCCGCCCTGGAAATGCTCGTGGCTCAGGATGCTGCCGCCGACAATGGGCAGGTCCGCGTTGCTGCCCACAAAATAGTGGGGGAACAGGGTAACAAAATCAAGGAGCTTTTGGAAGGCGCTGCGGTCGATCTTCATGGGGGTGTGGGAACTGTTGAAGACGATGCAGTGCTCGTTATAGTAGACGTAAGGACTGTACTGCAGGTACCAGGGTTCATTCTGGATGGTGATGGGAATGATGCGGTGGTTCTGGCGGGCAGGATGGTTCATCCGTCCGGCATAGCCCTCGTTTTCTCCGCAGAGCTGGCATTTGGGATAGGAGGACTGGGGGGCGTTCCGTGCGGCAGCGATGGCCCGGGGATCCTTCTCGGGCTTGCTCAGGTTGATGGTGATATCCAGATCGCCGAATTCGGTGGGGGTGACCCAGCGCATATCCTTGACGATGCGGTAACGGCGGATGTAGTCGGTGTCCTGGGAGAAGGTGTAGAACCAGTCCGTGGCGGCCTTGGGGCTTTCCCGGTAAAGGGCGTCAAAGCGGGCGCGGACCTCCCGGGGCAGGGGGGTCAGAATGCCCATCAGCCTGGTGTCCAGAAGGTCACGGGAGGTGATGTCATCACCGCAGATTCCCTTTTCCACGGCGTGATCCACCAGCCCGGTCAGAATCTCCTCCAGGGGCAGCTCGGGAGCGGGAACATCCTCGTAGCTGTCCAATGCCAGGGCGGAAAGCAGCTGATTGGTGATGAAGGTTTTGTCACAGGGTTCGATGAGGCCCTTGTTCAGGCCATAGCCCACCAGGGCGGAAATGCAGGTATTTACATCCATTTCTCTCACTCCTTTTGTTGATACAATCATCATATAACAAGCTGGCAAAGTTTGCAAGTGGGGAAATGCTTGAAAAGCTCCGCAGCCACATAGGCTGCGGAGCTTTCGGTCATGCGTCGGGGGAAAGAACAATGCGGTAGTAATCGTTGTTGAGGATGGCGGTGGAGATGGTGAAGCGGTTCTGGACCGTCTGGACCAGGGCTTCCACATAGCCCTCGGGGATCAGGGACTCGTCTACAAGATAGGTCACCTTGCCGTTGGCGCTGTTGAACATGACGGTGTCGGTGATGAAGGAGCCGTTGTAGAGGATGGCGATGTGCTGGGCGTCGGGGTCCAGCACGTCACGGCCCGCAAGCAGCCGGGAATCGTACTCAAAGCCGAAGAGGTTCAGCAGAGTGGGCAGAATATCCACGGTGCAGCAGGGGGTATCCACCTGGATGTCCACGCCGCTGGCCCAGCAGATGAAGGCATTTTCGTAAATGCCGAATACGCCGTCCTTGGTTTCTCCGGCCAATTCGCTGTACTGCTTTTCCGACAGGCCGTAGGGATAATGGTCGGAGGTCATGACGATGACGGTGTTTTCCAGCTGTCCGGCGGCTTCCAGCTGCTCCATCAGGTAGGCCATGGCCTTTTCCAGCTCCAGGTGGCAGGCAATATAGGCCTTGACCGCCTGGGAATAGCTCAGGTCTGCCACCTTGTCCTGGTTGATCCTGCACATGGGATTGTTTTCAAAGCTGTACTGGTAATGACCGGAGAAGGTCATATAGTAGGCGTGGAACTGCTCGTTGCTGACGTAATCTGCCACGGACTGCTGCATCATCTCATAGTCGGAGCTGGGCCAGGCATAGGTGAATTTCATGCCGCTGTTCATGAATTTGCAGCTGTAACCCATATTGGGATGGGAATACTTGCGGCTGTAATAGCTGCCAAGATAATTGTGGTAGCCGTAGCTTGCCACATCCAGCTGGGAGCGGAAGATGTTGCCCAGGGCAAAGGGCAGGTAATTGTCCGCGGAGGCTTCAAAGCTGCCGTCGGATTTGCTGCGGGAGAGGTCGGGGAAGATTCCAAGGCAGGCGGTATATTCGCCGTTGGTGGTGACGTTGCGGTAGGTGCCGTAGAAATTGCTGAACTGAATGCCCTCGGTGTAGAGCTTGTAAAGGGTGGGGGTCAGCTCGGGGCTGATGACCTCCGGCGAGAAGGATTCGCAGACCATGTAGATCAGGTTGTAGCCCTCAAAAAGGCCGGTGTATTCATTGGTGCGGGTGGGCGCAACGGAAGCGAAGTACTGATGCAGAGAGGCTATGGTGGAGTTGCCGCTTGCCTGAGCGTCGGCGATGAGGGCATCAAAGTCGATCTGCAGCACCTGGTCCTCATAAACCACAGGGGGCTCCGTGGGAATGGTCTCATCGGGGACGGTGGTATCGGGCCCGGTTTCATCCGGCTGGGTCTCCACCGGAACGGTGATCACAGGCACCGTCACCACGGGGATCTCAATGACGGGGTCATCTCCCGGCTCCGTGGAGGTTTCGCCGCCCCGGAGCATGGACTGCAGCTCCAGCCGGAAGGTGGTGAGGATGCCAAGGGTGGCGACACTGGAATCGGTGCTGGTGTTGGGATTGTGGTAGACGTCGTAGACGGTGTAGGTGCCGGTGCCCTCAATGCCCAGGCAGCCCAGAGCCGCCAGATGAATGAGAATGCACAGCACGGTCTGCCGCGCGATGCACAATACACTGTGGCGGAAGGTAACGAGCTTCTTTTTCCTCAGGGCGATGGCGGCAACGGCGAAGGGAATGGCCATGATGGCAAGCAGCCACCAGGAGCGCAGGACGCAGTCCAGGGTCTCCTTGAAAAAGTTGGTCACGGCGTCGCCGCCCATGGCGATGAGGTAGACGGAGATGAAGCCGCCGAAGATCTTATAGTAGATCAGCTGGGCGGCGTACCAGAAGTACAGCACGGCAAGACTGACCCAAAGGACCACCTTGCCGCCGGTCCGGCCAAACAGGGAAGTCACCAGGGTGAAGGCGGCGCCGAAGAACAGGCTGAACAGGATCACATAGCTCAGGCGGCTGAAAAAGTCCGACAGCAGTACGCCCCGCAGCAGCAGCTCCCAGAAAAGGATGGAGCCGGTGAAAAGGGCCAGCAGCGGGAAGGTTTTCGCGGCCTCCTCCCGATCGTAGAGTATATTTAAAAACCGTTTCAAAAGGATCACCTCGCATAATGGGGTATGATGGAATGTAGTGTACCCTTTTTCGACAGAAAATGCAATAGTGTTGCACCTTATAATTCTATTAAAAAATCCGCACACCCGGTTTTTTGGTGTGCGGATGGAATTATTTGATGGGTTATTTGGCGCTTTCCTTGGTTTCCCGCAGGACAATGGCGGTGCGTGCGGGGATGTAAAGCTCCACATACCGCTTACCGTCGAATTCCTTGACGGGGTAGGTCATGTGGGCCACCTGGTCGAAGCCGCCGTACTTGCCGTCGTCACTGCACATTTCCACGGTGAACTCCCTGGAGTCGGGGTAGACGGGAACCAGCACGTTGGTCAGGCTGTTGGTGGGATGGAAATTAAAAACGAAGAACAGGTCGTTGCGGGCAAAGACGATGGTCTTTTCCGGATCCTTCATCAGCATCTGGTTGGCCATGCGCTGGTTGAAAATGGCGTGGTCCTTGGCCAGATGGATCATATCGCGGTCGAAATCGTTGAGCCACTGGTACTTCAGCAGGCTGTTGTCCTTCAGGCTCCACTGGCGGCGGCAGTAATGGAAGCTCCAGCCGTTGCCCTCCCGGGGGAAGTCGATCCACTCGGGGTG
>CAZHEG010000076.1:0-5724 GCA_964531435.1 uncultured Oscillospiraceae bacterium
TTCAGCTCCAGGGGCTGATACTGGGTCAGGATGCCCACGGTATCGATGCCGGAGTTAACACAGTTGCTCAGGGGGAAGTCAATGATGCGGTACTTTCCGCCGAAGGGGACGGCAGGCTTGGCGGTCTTCCGGGTCAGGACGTACAGGCGGCTGCCCTGGCCGCCGGCCAGAAGCATGGCGATTACGCGTTTTTTCTGAAAGTTCATGGTCACAGCTCCTTTTGATATTGTTGGCACGCAGGGCCCAAAAAGGGCGCAATACGTCCATATGAATCCGTACATAACATATCACATTTTTGTGAATTAAGAAAGGGACAAATTTGATAAAATATTTTCAAACTTTTCGTCATTTCCCACAAGTGACTCCCAGGGCTCCGGCATCTTTGTGGGGATATCCACGGAATCGGCCCATTTTTCCAGCCAGACCGTACCCATCCGGCGGCCGAATTTTACGCCGCAGCCCGGAAACTCCGCCCGGACGCGGTAGCCCAGGGCCCGGTGGAAGGCGATGGAGCCGGTATTCTCCGAGGTGACCACGGCGTAAAGCACCTGATACCCCTGCCGGTAAAGCAGCTCCTCCAGCACGGCATACAGCCGCCTTCCCACGCCCCGGCCCTGACACCTGGGAGACAGGTACACGGAGACCTCCGCGCACCAGCCGTAGGCCGCCCGCTGGAAGGCCGGCGCGCCGTAGGCGTAGCCCAGCACCTGCCCGTCCTCCTCCCACACCAGCCAGGGGCAGTAGTGGGTATGGTGGGCAAAGCGCCCGGCAAATTCCTCCGGCGTCGGAACGGTGTATTCAAAGCTGTAAGCGGTATTGAGAACATAAGGCCCGTAGATCTCCAGCATCGCAGGAAGATCCGCCGGCACAGCAAGCCGGATCATATTATTCAACTCCTTCAAGATGATAAATGATTGTTTCGTGGACAGTGGAAAGTGGAGAGTGGACAGTTATTGTGTCGGCTCCGCCGACGAATTTCAATCATTTTTGAAGGAAACACCTTCACTGTCAACTCTCAACTGTCAACTCGGCACCTTGTGCCGGTAAGCCCCCATCCCCTCCCCATTTTACAGCCTGAACTTTTTTCCGTCAAGGTTGACATTTTCCCTTGTCAGGGGTAGAATAGTTTCGGATATGACTTTAAAAGGAGGGATAACCGTGGAACCTGGCAGTAATGGCAATATACCCGGTCGAAGTAGCCTGCGGCCTGTGTTCACGGCTGCTCCATAAAATCTGCTTCATCCGGTGTATTTCGCTGAACCGAATATAAGGAAAGGAGAAATGCATCATGGCAGAGCGTCACGAGATCGTTGAAAAAGCGCTCATCCGTATGCTGGAGGAAAAGAAGTACGTTACCCTCCGGGATATCCTTGTCACCATGAACCCCAGTGACGTGGCGGCAATTTTTTCGGATCTGGAGGATTGCCAGATCCCCCTGATGTTCCGTCTGCTGACCAAAGAGCAGGCGGCTGAAACCTTTGTAGAAATGGACCCCGATGCCCAGGAGCTGCTGATTCGCGGCTTCTCGGACAACGAGCTGAAGGAGGTCCTGGACGAACTGTATGTGGACGACGCGGCGGACCTGGTAGAGGAAATGCCCGCCAACGTGGTCAAGCGGATCCTGAAGGCCGCTGACCCGGAAATGCGCTCCTCCATCAACCAGATCCTGCGCTACCCCGAATACTCCGCCGGCTCCATCATGACCACGGAGTATGTTTCCCTGCGCCCCGCCATGACCGTGGAGGAGGCCATCCTGCGCATCCGCCGGCAGGGCGTGGACAAAGAGACCATCTACACCTGTTACGTCACCGATACCGAGCGCCGCCTCATCGGCATGGTCACCGTCAAGGACCTGCTGCTGTGCGGCGACGATGAGATGCGCATTGAAGATCTGATGATCAAAAATCTGATCTTCGTCAATACCCAGGCCGACCAGGAAGAGGTCGCCCACATGTTCAGCCGGTATAACTTCCTTGCCCTGCCCGTGGTGGACACCGAGGGCCGGATGGTGGGTATCGTCACCTTCGACGACGCCATGGACGTCATGGAAGAAGAGGCCACCGAGGATATCGAGCTGATGAGCGCCATGACCCCCTCGGAAAAGCCCTACCTGAAGAGCACCCCCTTTGATCTTTTCAAAAACCGTTTCCCCTGGCTGATGCTGCTGATGGTGTCCGCCACCTTCACAGGCCTGATCATGACCGCCTTCGAGGATGCCCTGGCTGCACAGATCGCCCTGTCCGCCTTCATCCCCATGCTGATGGGCACCGGCGGTAACTCCGGCTCCCAGTCCTCCGTCACCGTCATCCGCGGCCTGAGCCTGGATGAGCTGAGATTCCGGGATCTGGGCACCGTGCTGTGGAAGGAGCTGCGCACCGCCGTGCTGTGCGGCCTGGCTCTGGCAGCCGTCTGCTTCGTGAAGATCTGGCTGGTGGACCACCTGCTGTTCGGCAACCAGGATATCACCCTGATGGTGGATCTGGTGGTATGCTGCGCCCTGTGCGTCACCGTCATCATCGCCAAGGCTGTGGGCTGCGTCCTGCCTATGATCGCCAAGGCGCTGGGCGCGGATCCCGCCGTCATGGCCAGTCCCTTCATCACCACCATCGTGGACGCCGTTTCCCTGCTGGTGTACTTTATGTTCGCCAAAATGCTCCTGGGCATTTAAATGATAGAAACCGTGCCGCCCGGCACGGTTTTTTCGTTGCCTTACGGTGGTGCAAATTTCAGTTTATCTTACGGTTACCACAAGCGTTGTCATCCCGACCAAGGCGAAGCCGCGTGGAGGGATCTACGCATTTGGTTTACATTTGCAGTAAAATCGGTGCCAAGATCCCTCGACTTCGCTCGGGATGACAGCCCTTTGGAAAATTACAACAGCACGATAAACTCCAATCCATCCGCATTTAACAAAATGAAACCCCGATGCTTTCGCATCGGGGTTTGGTTTCGGCATCAGCCCAGATCCACCTGGGCATCCAGGCCCAGCAGCATGGCGATGGCGTTATAAACCTCCAGCTCCCGCTGGGTCTTGCCGCTTTCGGCATAGCTGCTTTCGATCATTTTCGCAAGCTCAGCCTGCGCCCCATCGTCCCCCATCTCAATGCCAAAGGGATTGGAGACAGAAATACCGACCAGGGTATTATAGATCGCGTCAGATTCCACGGCGCAGCCCGCCAGATCGCCGATGTCCTCTTCCGTCAGCTCTTCCGCGCTGGCGGTGACCAGATTGTAAAGGGAAAGGATGGATCGAACCTCGTTATTGTAATCCTCCGCGCCCTTCAGCTTCATCAGCTCCTTGAGCAGCGTCTCGATGACACCGTATGTCCCGTCGGCATACTCCGCGGGGATGCCCATTCCGGTGATGGTGTCGGTGGAAACGATGGAGGGAAGCAGGCCGATGGTATAATCGTTCAGGTTGTTGATCAGGCTGGTCAGGGAATTCACCATGGCCTCCTGGCCTTCCTCGCCGCCGCTCATGGCAGCGCCAAGGCTGATGAGGGCACCGGCAGTGCTGATGGTGCCGCCGATATCCTCGCCGTTTTCATAGCCTTCCTTCAGCGCGCCCAGCACATCGCCCATCATGCTGCCGCCCAGGTCACCGGCGGCAACCAGATCCAGCAGGGAAGCGCCCATATCCTTCAGGCTTGAATTCTGCAGCTCGGTGACCGCGCCTGCGATCTTTTCAAAATCCAGCTTGGAAGCGTCGATATTGCCATCCTCATCCGTTGCGGAAGAAACCGCATCCGCAAGGCCGGAAACGACACTTGCCAGAGTCCCTGCAGTCTCCGCTGCCTTGGTTTCGTCCGCCAGGGCATTTTTAACGGATTCCCGGATGGATTCCTTGATGGTTTCCACCGTGGCTGCATCCGTTTCAAACTTCTCCTCGTCCGTGAGCTGTTCCAGCAGCGCCTCCGCATTGCCCTCGCCCGCGTCAATGCTGGAAGAATCGATGCCCGAAATGGCTGTCTGCACCCCGGACGCATCCAGATTCTCAATGGACTCCTGACCCTCCTCGGAGGCCTGGGTCTTAACTTCTTCAATGAGCTGAAGGGCAACGCTGTCGGTAAAGGCAGTATTGTCACCGGAGATGGCGGCGTTCAGGATGGAGGAGATGGCATCGGCCAGCTCCACCAGCTTCATGATCTGTGCTTCGTATTCTGCCTCCGTCATAACATCCGCGGAAGCAGCCGCTGCTGCGGCACCGGAGGAGCGGGCATACAGGGCGACAGAGCCATATACATCTTCATAAGCCTTGACGGCAGCATAGTCCACCCCGGCGTTCTTCACCGCAAGGGCGATATCCTCCATCATATTATTGTAGACGGCCTCCTTGCTGGCCGGAACATTCAGGCCCCGGGCCGCGCTTTCCATGGCAATGGCCATCATTTCGGGCACGGCGGCCCGCAGGAGCTGGGAACGGAACAGCTCCTGCATCAGCGCGTCCACAAAGTCCTTGTCCGCAAGGAGGGCGTAGAGGGCATTGGGATCCTCAGCTGCCTGGAGCAGCTCCCCCAGGCCGCCTTCCATGAAGGTTTGGGCAACTGCCATCAGGGAGCCCAATTCGTCAGCCAGATAGACAGTATTGCCGTCCGCCTGGATCTTGGAAACGGAGTTTATGTATGCTCTGCCGGCGGAGGAAAGGCCCACCGCGCCATAGAATTTCACCACCGCGCAGTCTGTAACGGCGTAGGCCATCTGAATATCCCCGGCAGCGGCCTCGGACAGGATATCCCGGTCTGCCATAGCATCCAGTGTCTTGTCCATGGCGCTCTTCTCAGGAAGGATGCTGAACAGGCCGAAAATGGGGGTCATGATCATTCCGAAGATCAGCACGCCCGCCACAATGCCCACGCCCAGGCCGCCGAACCGCTTGCCCACCCGCACGGCTGTGGGAACCGCGGCGGCATCCTCCTCGCTGAGGCTTTCCTTAAAGATCAGCTTGCGCAGGGGCTTGTGGGCGCAAAGGAAAGCGATCCAGGAAATAAAGCACAGCAGCAGGAACACCACCGGGAAAATAACGATGGACAGAGCGAACGCAGGCATCACCAGGACCGCTTCCCGCATCAGGGGCACTGCATCGATCAGCGCACCGCCCATTTCTGAACTGCGCACACCTTCGAGGACCATTTCGCCCAGGGTCAGGCCCTCAAGCTTAATGCTTTGGGCCACGAGCTTCGTAATGGGGCCCGCGATCACAAAGGTCAGGATCACCGCGAGCACCAGGGTCATCAGCCGGATCACAGCCTTGTTCAGTCCCCGGGCCAGACCCAAAAGCGCGCTGACCGCTACGATCACCGCAAAGAAAACCGTTAAGCCAAGAGTTGCCATCTTTTCTTTCCTCCCAATAAGTAAAAATTATACTTCACTGTATAAATTTCGACGTTATCCGATTTGAGTATAATCAATTTAAAAGCAGATTTCAAGGGCTATGTGCGCAGGCTGAGCTGAATTACAAATTTAAAATTACAAATTTAAAATTATGGTGTCGCCCTTGGCGACAAATTTAAATCATTTCCGAAGGAAATACCTTAATTTGTAACTTGTAATTTATAATTATTAATTTGTGCGCAAGCCCGTTAAACTCCAATTCCTTTCCCGTGGGGCGGATTTAGGATATGCAGCGGTTTAAACAGCAAAAACCCCGATGCGTAAGCATCGGGGTTTTTACATGGTGACCCGTACGGGAATCGAACCCATGTTACCGCCGTGAAAGGGCGGTGT
>CAZHEG010000077.1:0-5716 GCA_964531435.1 uncultured Oscillospiraceae bacterium
CAACCATAATAATGATATCGGTATGCCCATGGCTATCCTTGCCATGGATGAGGATACCGAGGTGGCAGTCCTTGAAATGGGCATGAACCACTTCCGGGAGATCGCTTACCTCTCCGGCATCGCAAAGCCGGATCTGGCGGTGATCATCAATATCGGCACCATGCACATCGAGCATTTGGGCAGCCAGGAGGGAATCCTCAACGCCAAGCTGGAGATCGCCGAGGGAATGGAAGAAAATGCCCCCCTGATCCTCAATGGCGATGACGCCTACCTGATGACCGCGGCAGACCGGGTCAAGCAGCCCATCACCTTCTTCAGCTGGAAAAATTCCGGCCCCCTTCAGGCGGTGGATGTCCGGCAGGAAGAGGATAGCATGTCCTTCCGTGTCCTGCACGGTCAGGAGGAATTTGCGGTCACCCTCCCCCTGGAGGGCGAGCATTACGTTCTCGATGCCATGGCAGCCGTTGCGGTGGGCCTTCATATGGGCGTTGAGCCGGAGGTCATTGCCGAGCGTCTGGCGGCATTTCGCAACCTGCAGGGCCGCCAGGAGATCTTCAAGGCCAAGGGCTGCACCGTCATCAAGGACTGCTACAACGCAGGCCCCGAATCCATGGCAGCCGCCCTGCGGGTCCTGGGCAGAAAGCCCGGACGCCATGTGGCGGTGCTGGGCGATATGCTGGAGCTGGGTAAGTGCACCCAGGCGGAGCACTACCGCATTGGCCGGATCGCGGCGGAGAACGCCGATATCGTTCTCGCCTTCGGCCCCAACGGAAAACGAATCGTCAGCGGCGCCATCACCGGCGGCATGAGCCCCTCCCGGGCCGTGGCCTTTACGGACCGTGCCGAGCTGGTGGCGACCTTGAAGCGGCTGGTAAATCCCGGCGACGTGCTGCTGTTTAAGGGCAGCCACGGTATGCACATGGAGCTGGCCCTGGAACGTTTCCTGGAAGATACATAAGCGGAGGAAAGAAATATGACGAAAATTCTGATCACAGCCCTGGCGGGCGCTGCGTTAAGCGGCATCCTGGGCTTTCTGCTGCTGCCGGTGCTGCGGGCCATGAAGGCGGGCCAGTCCATTCGGGAAGTGGGCCCCACCTGGCATAACTACAAGGCCGGCACCCCCATGATGGGCGGCCTGATGTTTATCATCGCCCTGGTCATCTGCCTGCTGATCGCAATTCCCACCATGGAGGACTATTCCGTGTTCTTCGTGCTGGCAATGGCACTGTGCTTCGGCGCGGTTGGCTTTGTGGATGATTTCTGCAAAATGAAAAAGAAGCAGAACGAGGGCCTGACCTCCATTCAGAAGCTGCTGCTGCAGCTGGCGGTCTCCGCCCTGTTCCTGTACGCGCTGTATAAGCAGGGAAGCCTCAACTGCGAGCTGTACATTCCCTTTGTCCGGGTCAGCTTCTCCATCCATCCCTTGCTTTACATTTTCTTCGCCATGTTCGTCATGGTCGGCTGCACCAATGCCGTGAACCTGACCGACGGCGTGGACGGGCTTTCCAGCTCCGTCACCATTCCCGTCATGGTGTTCTTCACCGCCGCCGCGGTGCTCTATGGCCGTATGGATCTGGCCCTGATGCCCGCCTGCCTGGTGGGCGGCCTGATCGCCTACCTGTTCTACAACTGGCATCCGGCGAAGGTTTTCATGGGCGATACCGGCTCTCTGTTCCTGGGCGGCGCGGTCTGCGGCCTGGCCTTTGCCCTGAATATGCCCCTGATTTTGATTTTGGTGGGCTTTGTCTATATTTGCGAGACGCTGTCCGTCATTCTGCAGGTTGGCTATTTCAAGCTGACCCACGGCAAGCGCCTGTTTAAAATGTCTCCCATCCACCATCATTTTGAGATGTGCGGCTGGAAGGAGGAGAAGATCGTCATCGTCTTTGCCGCCGTTTCCGCCGTGATGTGTATCATTGCCTGGTTCGGCATTTGATCCGTGAGCCTTCCCTTTTGGGGAGGATGACCGAAAGGAGCCCTATATGGCAGCAGAAAAGCTTCTGCATGCCAAAGAGGACCGCCGGGACATTTCCGGCGAAGGTGTGGACCCTGTTTTCCTGATTTTGACCCTTCTTTTGCTGGCGGTGGGGCTCGTGATGTTGTATTCCGCCAGCTCTGCCCAGAGCATGTATGACACGGGCTATACCGTATCCACCCGCTATCTGCAGAAGCAGGCATTCTGCGCCCTGATCGGACTGGGAGCCATGTGGCTTTTCAGCCGGATTCCGGCTCAGCTTTGGTACCGCTTTGCCTGGCCGCTGTATGGGGTCAGCATCGCGCTGCTGCTGCTTGTGCTGGTGGCAGGGGAGAGCGTGAACGGTGCCCGGCGGTGGATCAACATTGCGGGAATCCAGTTTCAGCCCTCCGAGATCGCGAAATTCACCCTGATCGTTCTGTTCGCCCGCCTGACCAGGCTGTTCGGTGCCGATGCGCGAACCTTCCGCTACGGTGTTCTGGGCTTCGGCGCGGCACTGCTGGGCATACTGATCCCCCTGGCCCTGGAAAAGCACCTCTCCGCCATTATGCTGATGGGCATGGTGGCTGTGGTGATGATGTTTGTGGCCGGGACCCACCCCAAGTGGCTGGCCATGGGTGCGGGGGCGGCTGTCCTGTTTGTGCTGGTGTACATCACCTTCATGGGCTATGCAGGTGACCGGGTCACGGCCTGGCTCCACCCGGAGCTGGATCCCAGCGATACAGGCTACCAGATCCTCCAATCCCTCTATGCCATCGGCTCGGGTGGATTGTTTGGTCTGGGCTTTGGGAAGAGCAGACAGAAATATTTGTATCTGCCTTTTCAGTATAACGATTATATTTTTGCCATCATCTGCGAAGAATTGGGTCTTGTGGGGGCTGCGCTGATCATCGCCCTCTTTGCGGCCCTGATCTTTCGGGGATATTGGATCGCGCTGCGGGCCCGGGACCGGTTTTCCACCGTCCTTGCCGCGGGGCTTGTGACGCTGATCGCCATCCAGACCATTTTAAATCTGGGTGTTGTAACCAATTTACTCCCCTCCACGGGGATCGCGCTGCCGTTTTTCTCCTATGGCGGCACGGCGCTGGCGGTCAATCTGGGCGAAATGGGAATCGTCCTGAGCATCTCCCGCCAGCGGAACAAGACGAAACAACTGGAGGTTCCCATATGAACGTGATATTTACCTGCGGCGGCACCGGCGGCCACATCAATCCCGCCATTGCCGTAGCCAACGCCTTCCGGGAGCGGCATCCCGATGCCAATATTCTTTTTATCGGTGCCAAGGGCATGATGGAGGAGCGCCTTGTTCCCCAGGCGGGCTTTGACCTGCGGTGCGTCAAGGTTTCCGGCATGGTCCGGGGCAAAAGCTTTTCCGCAATGAAAAAGAACATTGCCACCGTTGCCGATACCGCCCGGGCCGTCAGCGAATGCAGGAGGATCATCAGGGAATTTAAGGCGGATGTCATCATGGGTACCGGCGGCTATGCCTGCTTTCCTGCTCTGATGGCGGGCAGCATGATGGGAATCCCAACCTGCGTCCATGAATCCAATGCCCAGCCGGGCCTTACCACCCGGATGCTGGCAGGCCGGGTCAGCCGTGTGCTGGTCTGCTTCCCGGAAAGCGCCACCCGGTATAAAAACCCCGAAAAGGTGCTCACCGTGGGAATGCCCATCCGCAAGGAGTTTATTTTCCTTACCCGTGCCCAGGCCCGGCAGGAGCTGGGAATCGGGCCGGATGAAAGGCTGGTGGTGTCTGCCTTCGGCAGCCTGGGCGCTAAGAAAATGAATGAAGCCATGGCCCAGGTCTTTGCCCTGGAGCAGAAGGACGGCTACCCCTACCGCCACATCCACGCCACCGGACGGTTCGGCTGGGAGTGGATGCCGCAGCTGGTAAAGGAAAAGGGTGTTGATCTGTCTGCCGCGAAGGCCATCGACATGCGGGAGTATATCTACAATATGCCCACCCTTTTGGCGGCGGCGGATGTATTCATCAGCCGTGCCGGCGCCTCCAGCTGCAATGAGATCGCCGCGTCCGGCACTCCTGCCATTCTGATCCCGTCCCCCAATGTAACGGACAACCACCAGGAGAAGAACGCCCGGGTGCTGTCCTCCCGGGGCGGCGCGGTGCTGATGCTGGAGAAGGATTGCACTCCGGAGGCTATATACGGCGAGATCAACGTCCTTTTGTCCGATCCCGCCCGCCGGGAGGAAATGGGCGTGAAGCTCCGCCAGGATGTGATTTTGGATTCCGCCGAGCGGATCTGCAATATACTTGAGGAACTGGCCTGAGGGCTGGAAAGGGAATACCTATGGAAGATAAAAACAGGAAACCGAAGAAGCGGGTTCCCGGGCAGTCGGCGCAGAAGAAGACCAAGGCGCCCCCGGTCAAGCCCCGAAAGAATAAGCCTGTCCAGCCGGAACCGGGCCGTGTGGTGCCGGAGGTAGTCTACCTTCCGCCGAAGCCCTTCAGCCGCACCCGTTTTCTGCTGCGGCTGGCAACGGTCGTGGCGGTGGTGCTGGCGCTGACCCTGGCCCTGTCCATCTTTTTCCGTGTGGAGAATATTCAGGTGTCCGGCTGCGAAAAGTATACCCCGTGGCAGGTCCAGCAGGCCTCCGGCATCAACAGCGGCGACCAGCTGCTGACCTTCAGCCGGGCTGCAGCAGCCAGCAAGATCCTCAATGAGCTGCCTTATGTAAAATCGGTCCGCATTGGCATCAGCCTTCCCAATACCGTTCGAATCGAGATCGTTGAGACTGCGGTCACCTATTCCATTCAGGACGAGGACGGCCTGTGGTGGATCATGGACGGCAGCGGCAAGGTCATCGAGCAGATCACGGAAGGGGAGCAGACCAACCACACCGTGGTCTGCGGCGTTTCCCTCCGGGATCCCGTCAGCGGCGAAAATGCCCGGGCCTATGAGGATGCCCAGGAAACGGTGGACGACCAGGGAAATGTGATCCCCGTCACCGTCACCGCGGCTCAGCGGCTGGCGGCGCTGCTGGAGATCACCGGGGAGCTGGAGCGTAACGGAATCCTCGGCGATGCGGCAAGCATCGATGTGACCAAGCTTTATGACATGGAGCTGTGGTACGGCACCCAGTACCGGGTGCTGCTTGGGGGACCGGAGAAGATGGATGAGAAGATCGCCAGCCTTTATTCCGTGGTCTACGATTTTTCCCAGAGCCGTCCTTATGAGTCCGGTCTGCTGGATATTTCCGATCCGGAGTGGATCGAATACCAGGCCTTTACTGAATAACCATAAAAACTTTGCCGAAATTTCACAAATATTCAAAAAATGTTATTGACCAAATTGATTTTTCGGGATAGAATATACAGGTAGAAATTTAAACTCGTGCGGTATGGCCCGCCCTGCCGCCAAACGATACATAGGAGGAGAGCATAAATGTCTGAAATGTTCCAGGAGCGCGTTGTTAAGATCAAGGTTATTGGTGTCGGCGGCGCTGGTAACAATGTTATTAACCGTATGATCGAAGCCGGTGTGGATGGCGTTGATTTTGTTGTCGTCAACACTGATAAGCAGGATCTGAATAAGTCCAACTGCAAGACCAAGGTGCAGATCGGTGAGAAGCTGACCAACGGCATGGGCGCCGGTTCCAAGCCCGAGATCGGCAAGAAGTCCGCAGAGGAGTCCCGTGCACAGATCGCCAAGATCCTGGAGGGTACTGACATGGTGTTCATCACCGCCGGTATGGGCGGCGGCACCGGCACCGGCGCAGCTC
>CAZHEG010000078.1:0-5707 GCA_964531435.1 uncultured Oscillospiraceae bacterium
TGCGGCACTGGAATCCGGGGATGCAAAGGAAGTTGTGCTTTCCGAATTGATCGAAGGGCTCCAAAAGGGTGTTCAGGTCAGTTTTGAGATGCCCAGATTGGAACCCTTGTTCCGGGATGAAACCGAATACAACAAGTTCTGTGACCGTCACAGCAAGGCTGTGGTCGGGAAGGCTGATCTTGCAGGCTACGAGGGAAATTGCTTTCTGGGTATCGATGCAGGCTCTACCACCACGAAGCTGGTGGTGATCGGTGACAATGGCGAACTGCTCTGGAAATTCTATGCGAATAATCAGGGCAATCCCATCATGACGGCGCAGTTTGCTATTGGCGAACTGAAAAAGCAGCTCCCGGATACAGCGAAGATCGTGCGCTCCTGTTCCACCGGTTACGGCGAAGCACTCATAAAATCTGCATTTTCCCTGGATGAGGGCGTGGTGGAAACCATTGCCCACTGCACTGCTGCATCCTTCTTCGACCCGGAGGTAGACTGCGTTCTGGATATTGGCGGTCAGGACATGAAGTGCATCAAGCTGAAGAATGGAACCGTTGACAACATCATGCTCAACGAAGCCTGTTCTTCCGGCTGTGGTTCTTTCATTGAAAACTTTGCAACTTCACTGGGTTATACGGCGCAGGAGTTTGCAAAGGAAGCGCTGTTTGCGAAAGCTCCTGTTGATCTGGGTACCCGCTGTACGGTGTTCATGAACTCCAATGTGAAGCAGGCCCAGAAGGAGGGTGCATCTGTTTCCGACATCTCCGCCGGTCTGGCATATTCTGTCATCAAGAATGCTTTGTACAAGGTTATTAAGCTGGCATCTGCAGAGGAACTGGGCAGTCATATTGTTGTTCAGGGCGGAACTTTCCATAACCATGCTGTACTTCGTGCTTTTGAAAAAATCGCCGGTGTAGATGCCACATGTCCGGATATTTCGGGTCTCATGGGTGCATTTGGTGCAGCATTGGTAGCCAAGAAGCATTTCTCTGGTCAGAAGTCTACTATGATCTCGCTGGATGAGATTTTGAAGCTCAGCTATCAGACAAAATCTGTCCGCTGCGGCGGATGCTCAAATAACTGTATGCTGACCATCAACAGCTTCAGCGGCGGTCGGAAACACATCAGCGGTAACCGCTGTGAAAAGGGTGCAGGAGGCGACCATAAGGGCAAGAAAGCACCCAATATGGTTGAATTCAAGCGCAAGCGGCTGTTTGACTACTACAAGTCTCTGGAAAACGCACCCAGAGGAACCATCGGCATTCCCAGAGTGCTGAATATGTACGAAAATTTTCCCTTCTGGGCTACCTTCTTCAAGGAACTGGGTTTCCGGGTGGTGCTGTCGCCTTTCTCTGACCGCAAGATCTATGAGCTGGGAATGGAATCTATTCCGTCGGAATCGGAGTGCTATCCTGCCAAACTGGCACATGGTCATGTCCAGTGGCTGATCAATCACGGTGTCAAAACTATCTTCCACCCCTGTGTGTTCTATGAGCGTCAGGAAACTAAAGGGGCGCAGAATCATTATAACTGTCCCATCGTGGTGTCCTATGCGGAGAACCTGAAAAACAATGTGGAAGCCATCACTGATGGGGATGTGCGTTATATTCGCCCCTTCATTGCGTTTACTTCTGAAAAAACCGCAGCAGACCGACTGGTGAAAACGGCAGCGGAGGAATGGAACATCCCGGAACAGGAAGTTCGTGCTGCGGTACATACAGCCTGGCAGGAACAGCTGAATGCCAAGGCAGAGATCCGCCGAGCCGGCACACACCTGCTTACAGAGATGGAGATGAACGATGAAAGGGGCATTGTACTTGCTGGCCGTCCATATCACATTGACCCGGAGATCAACCATGGTATTCCTGAACTGATTACATCTTATGGTCTGTACGTATTTACAGAGGATAGTCTGCCCGATGACTTTGGGCCAGAGCGTCCTTTGCGTGTTGTTGACCAGTGGGTATATCATTCCCGGCTGTACAATGCGGCAGAGTATGTTTCGTTCCGTGATAATCTGGAATTGATTCAGCTGAATTCCTTCGGCTGTGGTCTGGATGCGGTTACCACCGATCAGGTATCCGAGATCCTGGAAAAGAGCAATAAGCTCTACACACTGCTGAAGATCGATGAAGTGAACAACCTTGGTGCTGTCCGCATCCGGATCCGATCCTTACTTGCGGCTATGGACATGCGTCAGGAGAAGGAAATCATTTCTGTTCCGAATATGGCTCCCTATGAGCGGAAGGAATTTACAAAGCAGATGTTCCGGGAGAGATATACTATTCTGGCACCCCAGATGAGTCCCATCCACTTTGATATCCTGGAACCAGTCTTCCGAAAGCATGGATTTAATATTGTTCTGCTGGATAACGACAATCGGGAGGCAATCGACACCGGACTGAAATTCGTTAATAACGATGCCTGTTTCCCGTCCATAACGGTTGTAGGACAGATCATGCAGGCCGTGCTGTCCGGGAAATATGATACGGATAAGCTGGCTGTTATTATGACCCAAACCGGCGGCTGCTGCCGTGCCAGCAACTATGTAGCCTTTATCCGCAGGGCACTGGAAAAGGCCGGACTTTCTCACATCCCTGTTATTTCCCTCAATGCCAATGGCATGGAGAAGCATAGCGGCATGAAAATCACACCGGGCCTGCTTGTGGATGCCGTTCAGGGCGTTGTATACGGCGATCTGCTGATGCGGTGTTTGTACCGGGTGCGACCTTATGAAAAGGTTCCGGGCTCTGCCAATGCACTGCATAAGAAGTGGCGTAACCGCTGCGTGGATGCGTTGACCGGAAAGGGCGGAAGCTACAAACGGATTTGCGCTGAAATTGTGGAGGACTTTGATAGATTCCCAATTGATGAGGCTATTGTGAAGCCCCGTGTTGGCGTGGTGGGTGAGATCCTTGTGAAGTACATGCCCCTTGCCAACAATCACCTTGTGGATTTGCTGGAACGGGAGGGCGCGGAAGCGGTGGTGCCCGATCTGATGGACTTCCTGAATTACAGCTTCTACAACGGCAAGTATAAAACGGAATTCCTTGGTGCGGGCAAAAATGGAGAATACATTGCCGATGCGGCGGTAAGGCTGATCCGCAGGATCCGCAAGCCTGCGCTGGATGCGCTGGAAAAGTCCAAGCGGTTCGATGCACCGATGCCCATCGAGGAAATCGCGGAGCAGACCAAGCCCTTCCTGTCCATTGGCAACCAGTACGGCGAGGGATGGTTCCTCACCGGCGAAATGATCGAGCTGATCAAGAGTGGTGTTCCCAACATCGTCTGCATTCAGCCCTTTGCCTGTCTTCCGAACCATGTTGTGGGTAAGGGTGTCATCAAGGCACTGAAAAAGGAATATCCCCAGGCAAACATTGCTGCCGTGGACTATGACCCCGGTGCAAGCGAAGTCAACCAGCTGAACCGCATCAAGCTGATGCTGTCTACCGCGAAGGAAAATATGAAAACGGCAGAATCTGCTGCCACGGTATAAGAGAGCGGGAGCCACAGGCTCCCGCTCTTGTTCGTCACAAATTATGGAAAAACGTTCATAATTCCTTCGCACTCAGTTTCGCTCCGGTTTCGCCAACAGAA
Organism: uncultured Oscillospiraceae bacterium; assembly: GCA_964531435.1. Classification (GTDB taxonomy): domain Bacteria; phylum Bacillota; class Clostridia; order Oscillospirales; family Oscillospiraceae; genus Faecousia. The sequence goes on from CAZHEG010000078.1 coordinate 3,592, forward strand.
ATACTCTGGTGCTTTCCTCGCTGCTTTAGTTGGTCGTTCCAGTGGCCGGAATTGTACTGTTCCTCTACAACAGGGAAAGCATTTTTGTGCCGTGCTGTACCGCGCAGCGGGTTTGGGAGGATTTGGAGTTATCTGTGTAAACCCGCTTTCCGGTCTGGGCCCCTCTGGCTGCGGCAAGACCACGATGCTGAATATCATCGGCGGTCTTGACCAGTATACCAGTGGTGATCTGGTTACTGGTGTCATGGTAATGAATCTGACTGCTCTCCGGGAAAGCCTAACGATGGAGCAAATCAAGGAGACGGCCCAGAAGAAGATGCATATCTTCCTGCTGCCAGACCAGGATCTCCTGACAGTGATACATGGAGAACGGATCAAACTCGTTGACACGATAGAACCGGGTCTGTTTTATCTGTGGGGACATAGCTATGAGTTTGACTATGAGCTGCCGGATAACAACTGGACAGTGATCGAAAAATTTGCTGCTTCCATAGGAAACCGGGATGATATTTGGTATGCGACAAATATCGAACTGTATGATTATATTGCGGCCTTTGACCGGCTGGTTTTTAGTGTGGGGGGATTGAAGGTATTTAACCCAACCTGCAAAACGGTTTTCTTTAAAACAGACAAAGGAGCGTATTCCGTAGCACCCGGAGAAACGATCGACCTTGGTATGCAATAACAGAGTGGATTTTCTGAAAAAAGGACGTTCATTCGGACAACCAATTCAAACGCCGGAATGTGGGAAACGGTGATGCAGACATATCCGCGACGGTAAATGTCAGGCATCCTTGAGGTCAACCGTGATTTTTGTGGGGTTTGCGAATATATCGATGCTGCTGTAAAACGATCCCTCAGTGTCACAACCACCGTACAACAGAAAAGCCTGCACAGCTCCCACTGGGGCCTGTGCAGGCATTTTTTTGCAGTGTTTTTCCCGCTTTCCGGCAGGATTTTTTTACCGCCTGGCGCGGGAGATGACGATCAGGACTGCGGTTCCGCACAGGAGCAGCACCGAGACGATGGCCCAGGGGAAGCTTTCACGTTCTTGCTCAGCGGTGTCACTGGGCACCGAGGGCAGGGGAGCTTCGGTTGCCAAGCTTTCTGACGGCCCGGTGGTTGGCGCGGAAGGGGAGATTTCCGTGACAGGGGAGGTTTCTTCCGGCGCAGTTTCCGGCGGGGCGGTTTCAACAGGCTCTGTTTCCGTGGGCGCTGTGGGGGCGGCGGTGGAGCTTCCTGTTTCCAGAACGCAGCCGCAGTAAGCGCAGCAGACATCGCCGGTGTAGGTGGCGGAGGCGTTCACAGTGACGGTGGCGGTGTGGGTCTGGGCGGCAGCAGAGGTCACCGCTCCGCCGGAGGGGGTCACAAGGTTTGCGGGGATCTCTTCGCCGAAAATGAGCCACGCCAGCTCGGGGTAGTCGATGAAAACATTCCGGTTGCCCTGAATGGCGGAAACCACCTCGTTCCGGCCCATTTCCCAGGTGTCCACCGGGTCCAGGGCGCACCACTGAAGCAGCACCTCCACACTCTCAAATACTCCGGTGACATCGCCCAGGGTGTAGCGCGCATCCCCGCCGTAGCGGACGTACAGATATAGAATGATCCGGGCAACATCGCCCTTGGCACTGTCCACAGGCTCAAAATAAACGCCGTCCGTCCAGCCGCCGGCTATGCTGCCGATGATGTCAGAGCCAAAGACCAGGCTGCCATCCGTCACATTGCCGTAGGGCAGATTGCCCCGGCGGGCATTGAGGAGCTGATCCGACGGGCGGACATGGTGCAGATCCGAACCGGGTCCGGAGGTTTTGAAACCGCCGGTGGACTGGGGCCACACATGCTCCCGGTTCCAGCCGCCGGGGGTGTTGGTGCACCATTCGTTCCAGGTGACGGAGCAGCCGGAGTACAGGAGGTTCACCGTGGTGCCGTCGGCATTTTCGCAGTCCGTCAGCACCGCCAGATCCCGGCAATCACTGTAACGGGTCTGGGTGGTGTGGGTGGCGGTCATCAGCTCCCGCAGGGCATTCAGCAGCGAGCCGCTGCACAGCCCGCTCAGGGCTTCAATGGTGTATTCCCCGGTGTAGTAGCCGCCGCAGCCGGTATCAGCCAGGGTGGT
>CAZHEG010000079.1:0-5610 GCA_964531435.1 uncultured Oscillospiraceae bacterium
TTTTTTGAAGGAGAAAATCCCTGCATGGAGTCCATGCAGGGATTCGGTTTCATGCACTATTATTTAAAATCCAGTTTAACCCCTTATTTGAGATCCTGTTCTTCGATCCAATGGATGACCGATGCGTTGATGCGGTCATAACACTTGATTTTCCAGCGTACTTCTATATTTTCGCACATTTTGCTGTCAATTGGATTCCAGAAGTCATTCCGTTCATACAAGTAAAAAAATATTTGTGCCTGGCCGGGACAAAAGGAGTGTCACCACAGAAGCTTGTATTCTGTTATCCATCGATTTCAGAGTCTGGCTGTACTGATATCGAATCCGGTGCAGGTCTCCCCTACTACCTTGCAGACAAAACGTGAACCGCACCGGACCAGAAGATCCGGTGCGGTTTGGCGATCAATAGGTTGCGGAAAGATCGGCGTAGTAGGCCATCATTTCTTCTTCGGTGTCGAAGTTGCAGACGTACATCTGGTTTGCCATCGCGCCGGAGAGCGCGTCGGGAATGCGGCCCCACATCTTCATGCACCAGCCGTACTTATGCATGACCTGGTCATTATCCAGCTTATAGTGCTTGCCGTCGCGGCGGCTGTAGAAGGCGGTGTAGTGATGGGCACCGATGCCCTTTGTGTTGCAGTCGAAGGCGACCATGTCGGCCCAGATCTTATATACGTCGGTTTCCTGAGAATAGTTGTACATCTCGGGGGTGTAGCCGCCGGCGGGACGCATATTGACCTCCAGGCCCAGGATATCGCCCTTCTTGCCCAGACCCTCCTGATCCTCGTTGAGGATGAAGAATTCCAGATGGACAAAACGGCTCTTGACACCGAAGGATTTGACGGTGCGCAGGCCTGCATCGCGGATGGCTTCCGGCAGGTCCTTGACCAGGTAGTATACGGAGTCGCCGTTGTCGTTGACCACATCCATCAGAGAATGGGGGGTGATGTTACCGCTCTCAAAGAGAGGCTCGCCCTTGGAGTCGATAATGGCATCGTAGGTCTGGACGTAGCCGTTGACGAACTCCTCCATGATGTAGATATTATCGTCCTTGGTGGCGATGAAGTAAGCGACCTCATCATCGCTGCGCAGCTTGTAGGTGTTGCTGGCGCCCACGCCGTTGTCGGGCTTGACAACCACGGGATAGCCGACCTCGTGAGCGAAAGCCACAGCATCCTCGTAGCCCTCCACCAGATGGTAGCGGGCCACCGGCAGACCTGCCTGCTTATAGTAGGCCTTCATGGCGGACTTATACTTGATCTTGTCCATTTCGTGGAGCTTGGGGCCGGTGGTGATGTTGAACTCGGTACGCAGCTTGGCATCCCGCATCAGCCAGTACTCGTTGTTGGATTCCAGCCAGTCGATCTTGCCGTACTTGAAGGTGAAGAACGCGACGGCCTTGAATACCTCATCGTAGTTTTCCAGGCTGCTGACCTTGTAATATTCGTGCAGTGCGCCCCGGAGCTCGCTCTTGAGCTGATCGTATGCACAGTCGCCGATGCCCAGCACCCGCATGCCGTTGTTTTTCAGCTCATGGCAGAATTTCCAGTAATTTTCAGGGAAATTGGGCGAGATAAAGATAAAGTTTTTCATTTCTTTTTCTACCTTTCTATAATTTCAGCCAAGCAGCTGGGGAACGTAAACATCCACCATCTTGTACCACCAGGGCCAGTCGTGATCCACGTCAAGGCCCCAGTATTCAAACCGTGTGCCGATTCCCTTGCGGCAGCAGACGGTATCCAGCCAGCGGGTGGAAGCCAGCAGGGGCTCCTCCCATGCGCCCTGGCCGCAGACCACCAGGCTCTTCTGATGGTGGTACATATCCATATAAGGATGATCCTGGGGCAGGTTTGCCAGGTAATAGTTGGGGCAGTTGTTGTAGACCAGATTGTCGCAGTAGTCGCCGAAGAAATGCTGGGAGTCATAAAGTCCGGAGATGGCGAACATGGTGTCGAACAGGTCCGGGCGGCGGTAATAGAGGTTTGCCGCGTGCATGGCGCCCATAGAGCAGCCGAAGGTCATGATCCCTGCCCCACTCCCCTGCATGTAGTGAATGGTGGGCACCAGCTCCAGGGTGATATACTCGAACCACTTTTCGTGCATCTCGATGCGGTGGCGGTTGTCACCGCCGAGGGCTGCCCAGGCTTCGTTATCAATGGTATCGCAAGAATAGACGGTGCACATTCCGGCATCGATCCACTTGCCCCAGTAGTCGATCATGTGGAAGTTTTCAAAATCAAAGAAACGGCCGCCCTGGCAGGGAATGAACAGCACAGCCTTGCCCGCGCCGCTGCCGTAGACCTTGAATTCCATATCACGGCCCAGATTGCCGCTCCAATGCTTAATATAACGGATCTCCATTATCTCTCTCCTAAATCGTAATGTTTATATTTTCGTGATCACAGTCCCAGGCATTCCATAAAGATGGGAATCTGCTTTTCCCAGGATGCTTCTGAATGGTTTCCGCCGGGCACCACCCGAAGGGCCAGGTTCACCCGCTTGGTCAGAAGCAGATGGGAAGTTGAGATCAAGGACTCCTGATTTGCTGCGTGATTGAACATCTCCTGCTCGCCGTAATCCATGTAGACGGTGGTATCCCGGCGGATATGGGCCCGGGCAACCATCTCCAGCACCTTGCCGGGAGCCACCCACAGGCTGGGCGAAAGGCAGGCGGCCCGCTGGAATACATGGTTATAGGTGCAAACCGCGTACAGGGCCATCAGACCGCCCATGGAAGAGCCGCAGATGATGGTGTTTTTGCGGTCCGGCAGGGTGCGGTAATTGCTGTCAATATAGGGCTTCAGGGTATTGACCAGCCAGTTCATGTAGATGCTGCCCTTCCCCTTGATCTTGCCCATATGGGAATTTTCGTAATTCAGGGGCGAATATTCCACGATGCGCTGATTGCCCTCGTGGTTGCATTCCACAGCTACGATGATCAGCTGCTTCCTGCTCTCCTTCATGTATTTGTTCATGCCCCAGGATTTTCCGTAGGTGGCATCTTCGTCAAAGAAAACATTGTGACCGTCAAACATATACATGACGGGGTATCGCTTGGTCTTATCCTTCTCATAGGATGCGGGCAGATAAATATAGGCCCGGCGCTCTGTGTCGCCGCTGAGCTTCGGAATGGTGACATTCCATTTTTTTACCATTTCTAATATGACTCCTTTGGCATATATTTAATATATTATAATTCAGTTGAGCACAATTGTCAACAAAGGGCATACAGTTCCTGCGGGAAAAAACATCTTTACTTTTTGGTAGTTAGTGGTAAAATGGTATAAGAAATCAAAATGCGGAGGAATTCAGCATGAGCATCAAACGAATCGGCGTACTCACCAGCGGCGGCGACGCACCGGGCATGAACGCCTGCGTCCGCGCGGTCGTCCGCACGGCGATCTATCACGGCATTGAATGTTATGGCATTCGCCGGGGCTACAACGGCCTGATCAGCGGCGATGTACAGAAGCTGGACGAAAAGAGCGTCAGCCGCATCATCAACCGTGGCGGCACCATTCTGTATACCGCCCGCAGCAAGGAATTCATGACCGAGGAGGGCCAGAAAAGGGCCGTTTCCGTCTGTAAGCTGCTGGGTCTGGACAGCATCATCGCCATCGGCGGCGATGGCACGTTCCGGGGCGCCAAGGCTTTGAGCAAGCATGGCATCAATGTCATCGGCATCCCTGCCACCATCGACAACGATATCTGCTGCACCAATTATTCCATTGGCTTTGATACCGCCGCCAACACCGCCATCGACTGCATCGACAAGCTGCGCGACACCATGCAGTCTCACGAGCGCTGCTCTGTGGTGGAGGTCATGGGCCGCAACGCCGGTTACCTTGCCATGTATGTTGGCCTGGCTGTGGGCGCTACCGCAGTTCTGGTTCCTGAAAAGCCGGTGGATATCGAGCGGGATGTGGTGGAGAAGATCCGCAAGGCCCGCCTGAACGGCTTTACCCATTATATGATCGTGCTGGCAGAAGGTGCCGGCAAGGCCACGGATGTGGCGGCGAAGATCAAGGAGTACACGGATCTTGACCCCCGCATCACCGTTCTGGGCCACATCCAGCGGGGCGGCTGCCCCACCGGACGGGACCGGGTAAACGCCACCAAGATGGGCTTCCTGGCTGTGGAGCTGCTGCTTGCCGGAAAGACCAACCGGATCATATGCACCAATGAGGGCCAGTATATCGATCTGGATATCGATGAAGGTCTGGCGCAGAAGAGAGTCATGCAGGATATGGAAATGGATGTCCTGGCTGCCATGACCGGTATCTAAAAAGAAATGCCGCCCAATACGGGCGGTGCCCGTAAAACATTTTCCGAACCGCGGTTTTGCACCGCACCAAAGCCTCCCCTGTGTAAGGGGAGGTGCCCCGCAGGGGCGGAGGGGTTGTCAATCCCTCAGTCAGCTTCGCTGACAGCTCCCTTTACACAAGGGAGCCTTTCCGAAATCGGCATATGCTGCAAAAACCGACCTGTGATCACATCACAGGTCGGTTTGACTGTTTTACGGATGCCCACCAAATACGGGCGGCACTTTTTATAGCTTGCTATCCATTCCGATGGTGCGGATCCGAAAGCCGCACTTTTGATAAAAGCCGACGGCACCGTCGTTTTCGGGGTGGACACTCAGGATCAGCTCCTGACAGCCGAAAACCCTTGCCAGGGCACGGACATCGGCAACCATTGCTTTGCCGATCCCCTGCCCCCGCAGCGCCTCGTCCACGCAGATACTGTCCAGGCGAAGCATTTTCTTTGCTACGGTGCCCGGGCCGCTCTTTTCCAAAACGGATAGGATCACATATCCCACTACAAGCCCCTGCAGCTTCGCAACGTACACAAGCCGGTCCCGGATCATTTTGAGGAATGCATCCTTCGGCAGCGGTTCATCGCAGCTGTAAAAGATATCCGGCCGCCATGCTGCGTGCAGCTCATGGATCTGGATGGAGAGACGGTGTACATCCTCCCAATCCGCTTCCCGTGCCAGTTCCAGCATATCGTATCAGCTCCTTTTGGTGGATCGGAAACCTGTTCGCATCAGGCGAGAACAGCCTTGTGGAACACCTTCTTACCCTTGCGGATCTTCACGCCTTCCTTCAGCATCTCTTCCGTTACGGCAAACTGGGGCGCGGGAACCTTTTCGTCATTGACGAATACGCCGCCCTGCTCCACCAGCTGGCGGGCCTGCTTGTTGGAGGGTGCCAGACCGCACAGCACCATCAGGTTCAGAATGCCGATCTTGCCGTCAGTCAGCTTGTCGGCAGTGATCTCGGTGGTGGGCATATTGGCATCGTCGCCGCCGCCCACAAACAGAGCCTTGGCGGAAGCCTGGGCCTTCTGGGCCTCCTCCTCGCCGTGGACCAGCTTGGTCAGCTCAAAGGCCAGGATCTCCTTGGCGGTGTTCAGCTGGGCATCCTTCCAATCGCTCATGGCTTCGATCTCTTCCATGGGCAGGAAGGTCAGCATGCGGATGCACTTGAGAACGTCGCCGTCCTCCACGTTGCGCCAGTACTGGTAGAACTCGAAGGGGCTGGTCTTGTTGGGATCCAGCCAAACGGCACCCTTGGCGGTCTTGCCCATCTTCTTGCCCTCGGAGTTGAG
>CAZHEG010000080.1:0-5566 GCA_964531435.1 uncultured Oscillospiraceae bacterium
TGATCCAGACCGCCGATGATGTTCAGCATGGTCGTTTTGCCGCAGCCGGAGGGGCCCAGGATCGAAACAAATTCATTTTCCCGGAACTGGAGGCTGATTCCCTTCAAGGCGTGGACGATGCCATCGCCGGCGGGATAATCTTTTTTGATGTTTACAAGCTCAAGCATTCTTTACATTCTCCTTCATTAGTTATCGGGGGCCGCCGGGGCCGCCCATGGGTCCATGGCCTCTGTGTCTGCCCATGTGGCCGCCGTGCGGGGGCATAGGCGGTCTTCTTCTGTGTCTTCTCATAAGACTGCCGAGCACAGACGCGCCAACTGCCGCGCCGGCAACCGCGCCAACCGTCTTGGCGGTATTGGACCACTGCCGGTTATTGGCCTGCTGCTGGGTGTCTGCCTGCTGAGGAACAGCATCGTTGAGCTGTGCCCCGCAATTGGGACAGAAGTTCGGGTTCGTATCAAGGTTTGTGCCGCAGTTTTGACAATATGCCATGGTGTGATTTTCCTTTCTGATTGGTCTTTTTTCCATTTTACAGATGCAGTATAATCCACTTTTCTAAACTGAAACGCAACATTCTTTGGAAAAAATATGAACATTTCAAAAAGAACTAATGAACGAGGGTAAAAACACCATCAATGCGTGGGCGGATATGATCTGTCTGCTGAGCGCCGTAGCGCAAACAAAGCTTCTCCCTGGGGAGAAGCCGGAAAAAATCTTTCATTATCGACGGCTGCGGGGTGAAATGTTCTGTTATGCCTCCACATCCGTCACGGCTGACGCCGGCCCCTGCAATAGCGCTGCGATGCTGTGCGGCAAACTGCAATTTAAGGCGTTTTGTGTGTGCAGGTCCTCCGCGGGGAGGCGTTTTTTATTGCGTTCGGGGGCCAAACGTGATATGATTATGGAAGAAAAATCAAATCCAGGAGGAATGAATATGGGCGCAACGGTTTATTTTTCCCCGGATATTTCCGGCGAAAAGGTTCTGGAGCTTTATAAAATGCTGGGCCGGACTCTGCCGGGCAAGGTGGCGGTGAAGGTCCACTCCGGCGAGAAGGGAAATCAGAATTTCCTGAAGCCGGATTTCTGGAAGGAGATCATCGACTACGTGGGCGGTACCGTAGTGGAGTGCAACACCGCTTACGGCGGCGCCCGCAGCACCACCGCGCTGCATACCCAGCTGATGGCGGACCATGGCTGGAGCCGGTATTTTGATGTGGACATTCTGGATGCCCAGGGCCCGGATCTGGAGCTTTCCATCCCCGACGGCAAGCGGATTCAGAAGAACTTCGTGGGCAAGGATATCGCAAACTACGATTCCATGCTGGTGCTGTCCCATTTCAAGGGGCATCCCATGGGCGGCTATGGCGGTGCCATCAAGCAGCTGTCCATCGGCTGCGCCTCCTCCTATGGCAAGGCGAATATCCACGGCTCCGGTGACCCGGTGGTGTCCTTCGGCGGTGACCACGATTCCTTCCTGGAATCCATGGCGGATGCCGCGGGAAGCGTCATCAGCCTGTTCCGGGGCAATATCGTCTATGTCAACGTGATGAAAAATATGAGCGTGGACTGCGACTGCTGCGCCGTGGCGGAGGATCCCTGCATCGCGGACATTGGCATTCTGGTGTCCACGGATCCCATTGCCATTGACCAGGCCTGCCTGGATCTGGTCTATGCCTGCTCCGACCCGGGAAAGCCCCATCTGATCCAGCGGATCGAGAGCCGCAACGGCATCCACACCATTGAAGCTGCCGCGGAGCGGGGCTACGGCACCCGGGAATACACCCTGGTCCGGGTGGATTGAGGGCGCACAGGTGAGGATCTTATGAGAAAAAGAATGGTTTCCCTGCTTCTGGCGGCAGCGCTGTTGGCTGGCTGTACGCCCCGGGAGCAGCCCCAGACCCAGCCGACAGAGGACACGGCCTCGGCCTTTGTTCCCATCGCCCCGACGGAAGAAACGTCGGCCCCCACCGAGCCGACCCAGCCCCCGGCAGTCACCGTTTCCACCTTTGAGGAGCTGGCAGCGCTGGCGGCGGGGGATACCCTGTTACCGGGTGACACGGTCTGCATTTCCGGCACTGTGGAAATGACGGAGGCCGTGACCTTCTCCATCCCTGTATCCCTGGAGGTGGAGGGGGAGGTGGATTGGGTGAACCCCATCATCATCGAAACCTATGACCGGGGCACCCTCCGCATCAGTACCCCGGCGGGAGCGGATATCCGGCTGGATTGCCCCAACTGCGACGTTGTCTGGCAGGAGGGCCTTCCTTATGAAACCGGGGAGGAGGCCGCGGAGCTGGTGAATGTCCGCAGCCTGAACGGCATTGACCTCCGGGACCGCTACGGTCTGGGCGGAACGGGCGCGCGGAGGATCGCAGCCGCCACCCTGGAGCCGGAGGATAATTCCGGCCTGGAGAGCGCCCTTTCCTTCAGCCTGGAGGGGAATGTTTTGTATCTGGCGGTATCCTTCCGGACGGATGACAAAACCCTGGAAAACGCCGTGGTGTCCGTTACCACCACCGACGGAGAAACGGAAAAGATCGCCATGGACCTGACGGTGGGGGAGCGATACTATCACGTGCCGGACCCGGACACCGGAGAGCGGGTCTACAAGGTGGTCACCCAGCGCATCACCTACAACCTCCCGGTGCTGTACATCGAGATCGCCAATGGCAAGGAGGTCACCTCCCGGGAGAATTACCTGCAGGCCACCATTTCCATCGACAGCTCCGGCACTTCGGGTACCTTCCCGTCGCTGGATACCACCGAGGTGCTGATCCGTGGGCGGGGGCATTACAGCTGGAGCTTCCCCAAGAAATCCTACAAGCTCCGCTTTGAAAGCAAGACCCCGGTCCTCGGCATGGCGGCATCGAAGAACTGGACACTGCTTGCAAACTATGCCGACCGCAGTCTGATTCAAAATTATCTGGCCCTGGAGATGGGCAAGGTGATGACCAATATCTGCTACCACACCAGCCAGTATCCTGTGGATGTGTTTGTCAACGGCTCCTACCGGGGCGTGTACACCCTGGGTGAGCAGATCGAAGCGAAGGAGGAGCGGCTGGATCTGGAGGAAAGCTACTCCGATCCCGACACCGACTACCTGCTGGAGGTGGGTGGCTATGATGACGGCGATGTGCTGAACCGGGATTATTTCCAGGCGGGCACCCTGCGTTTTGTGGCGGTGAAGCACCCGGACTCCACCATGCTGAGCCGGGAGCAGCTGGATTACCTCATCAGCTACGTCACCGCCGCGGATGAGGCGGTGCGCACCCTGACCAATTATGAGGACTACATCGATGTGGACAGCCTCATCGACTGGGTCATCCTTCACGAGCTGAGCTATAATCTGGACTGCTGCTTCCGCCGCAGCTGCTACCTGATCAAGGAAGCCGGCGGAAAGCTGAAGATGGGCCCCATTTGGGACTTTGACCTGGCCTTCGGCAGCTTCTACCGCTACCAGTCCGGCGACTGGGCAACGGTGGGGGAAGAGGGGGGCTATGTGGGCGTCACCTGGATGAATTATTTGAAGAAGGATCCCGCCTTTATGGAGCGCTTCACCGCCCGGTGGAATGAGATCAAGGAGGAGCTTCTGGAAAAAGCTCTGACTTCCATTGACGAAATGTCGGCACTGGTGGCACCCTCGGCGGAAATAAACTTTGAGGTATGGGACATCCTGGGCAAGGCCGCTCCGGCCCAGCCCTCGTCCCACAAAAAGTATGATACCTATGAATTGATGGTGGAGCGGCTTCGCAGCTTCGTCATCAACCGCTATAACTGGCTGGATGGGCAGCTAAATTGAACAGAAACCCCCGAGGTGTTGGAGATTGACACCGGGAGCGGAACATGGTATGATTCAGTCAGCAATATTTGGGAGGGAATTCCATGAAAAGGATCATCGCGATACTGTTGGTATTTTCCATGGCGCTGAGCATGGCAGCATGCCTTGAGCAGCAGCCGGAGGAGAGCACGGAGTATACCCTTGCGCGGGAAGAGGGGCACAACCAGGTGACCTTCTACTGGAACTACTCCGGCGACGTTTCCACCGCGGATTTCTGGATCTGGTGGGACGGCAAGGAGGGCTCCGGCTATGGGCTGTATGAATGCGCCTTTGGCGTAAAATGCGTGGTGAATGTGCCCGAGGGGATCACTCAGATCGGCTTCATTCCCCGCTATGACTGCTCGGACCCCGGCGGCACATCCTGGGGCACCGCGACGAAGGATTATGAGGGGGACCGTTTTGTGCAGATCAAAGAGGAAGAAACAGTGGTTTATCTGAAGCGGGGGGATGCCACTCAGTACGTAAGTACGGACGGCGGCAAAACCCTGACCGTGGTGCGGGAGATTTCCGTGGCGGCGCTGACCGGCTTTGATACCATCAGCTATCAGCTGACCGCCGGGATGCAGCTGGATACAATGGACCAGGTCAAGGTCCTGGAGGATGGCGAAGAGGTGGATGTGACTTCCGTCAGTTCTCTGGGGGAAGAGTCCGACAGCGGCATCATTACCCTTGGAAAATCCGTGGATCTTTCCAAGGTCTACACCCTGGTCATTGACGGCTTTGATCCCAAGACCGTCATCCCCGGCGCTATTTTCGACACGGCAGAATTTATTGACCATTACACCTATGACGGCGACGACCTGGGTGCCGTGATCCACGGCAGCGCCACCACCTTCAAGGTTTGGGCACCCACCGCGTCCAGGGTGGTGCTGAACCTCTTCACCGCCGGCGACGGCGCGGCGGCCTATGCCAGCCTGGAGATGACGAAGGCAGAGCGGGGCGTGTGGGAGCTGACGGTGGAGGATACCGGCCACGGCGTTTACTACACCTACACGGTCACCACCGCCGCGGGCACCCAGGAGGCTGTGGATCCCTACGCCAAGGCCACCGGCGTCAACGGCAACCGGGGCATGGTCATCGACCTTTCCCGGACGGATCCCGCCGGCTGGGAGCAGGATACCCCGGTGACATTGGAGCAGTACACCGACGCTGTGATCTGGGAGGTCCACGTCCGTGACTTCAGCAACAAGCTTGCTTCCTCCGCTTACCCCGGCAAGTACCTGGCCTTTACCGAGCGGGGGCTGACCAACAGCGCGGGGGTAGCCGCGGGCGTTGACTATCTGGTGCAGCTGGGCATTACCCATGTGCACCTGCAGCCGGTGTATGACTTCGCTACCGTGGACGAGACCACCTGTGACGATTTCAACTGGGGCTACGATCCCAAGAATTACAACGTACCCGAGGGCAGCTACTCCACCGATCCCTATCATGGCGAGGTCCGGGTGGAGGAGTTCAAGGCCATGGTCCAGTCCCTCCATGCGGACGGCCTGGGCGTCGTTATGGACGTGGTGTACAACCATACCTACGATGCCAACTCCGCCTTCAACAAGATCGTTCCTTACTATTACTACCGCTACAATGCCTCCGGCGAGAACACCAGCGCCAGCGGCTGCGGCAATGACACAGCCTCCGAGCGGTATATGTTCCGCAAGTTCATGGTGGACAGCGTTTCCTACTGGGCAGAGGAATACCATCTGGATGGCTTCCGCTTCGATTTGATGGGCCTGC
>CAZHEG010000081.1:0-5560 GCA_964531435.1 uncultured Oscillospiraceae bacterium
TCACCAGCTCGGGGTTCAGGTTGTGAACGCCGGTCTCGTAGCAGGCGCGCTCGCCCTCCTCGCGGATGGTGCGGTCGACTTCCTTGCGGGCCTTCTCCACCATGTCCTCGATGCGGGTGGGGTGAATGCGGCCGTCGGCGATGAGCTTCTCCAGGGCCAGCTTGGCGATCTCCCGGCGGACGGGGTCGAAGGAGGAAACGGTAATGGCCTCGGGGGTGTCGTCGATGATCAGATCCACACCGGTGATGGTCTCCAGGGTGCGGATGTTGCGGCCCTCACGGCCGATGATGCGGCCCTTCATTTCATCGTTGGGCAGTGCTACAACGGAAACGGTTGCCTCGGCGGCGTGATCGGCGGCGCAGCGCTGGATGGCGATGGACAGGATCTCACGAGCCTTGTCATCGGCCTCTTCCTTCATCTGGGCCTCAATCTCCTTGATCTTCATGGCGGTTTCGTGACGGACCTCGTCCTCCACGCTCTGCAGCAGGAATGCCTTTGCCTGCTCCTGGGTCAGACCGGAGATGGTCTCCAGGGTGGTCAGCTGCTGCTGCTTGATCTGGTCGGCCTCGGCCTGGGTCTCGGCGACCTTCTGCAGCTTCTTGGCCAGGTCCTCTTCCTTGCGTTCGAAGGCCTCGGTCTTTTTGTCCAGTGTGATTTCCTTCTGCTCCAGACGGCGCTCCTGCTTGCTCAGCTCGGCGCGGCGCTCCTTCACTTCTTTTTCGTACTCTGTGCGGGATTTATGGATCTCTTCCTTCGCCTCGATGAGCATTTCCTTCTTGCGGCTTTCACCGTTGTGGATGGTCTCATTGTAGATGCGCAGGGCATCTTCCTCGGCGGACTGGATCTGCTGCTTGGCATCCTTATGCTTCTTTGCATAGATAGCAATGCCAATGAAAATACCGGCAATGATGCCCACAACGGCACCGATGACGGCAAAAATTACCTTATCCATAATTCAAAACGCACCTCCTTCACTAAAATTAGCACCAGCGGAAGGGGGTGGGCATAATGGTACCCCGGTGTGAAATTTGTAAATTGCGATATCCTATACAAATAACGCCCTGAGGCGCAGTATGCTTTTCCCCCGGCCATGTGCCGGTTATCCATGAAACGCTGACAGACAATCCTGCCCAGCGTACACTATACCGAACCTATTTTACCTGCAAAGACGGCAAATGTCAAGTGGATTTGTTGACGGGCTTTGGAATCGAGCCATCTTTTTCCAGGAGAATGACACACGCCGTAAAATGGGCAGAGAATATGGGGATGGTCGAATTTCAGTTTGGCGCACCGCAGTAAATTTCCAAGGGGCTGTCATCCCGAGGGTCGCGCAGCGAAGTCGAGGGATCTTGGCACCGATCTTACTGCAAATGTAAACCAAATGCGTAGATCCCTCCGCGCGGCTTCGCCTTGGTCGGGATGACAACTTTTGTGGTAGTCGTAAAATAAACCCCAATCTCCAAAAAACAGGGGCGCGTCTTTCGACGCGCCCGGTGATCAAACCTTGGTTTTCTTTTTCCCGAAAATAAAGCTGCGGAAGAGGATGATGTTGATGATGATGCCAAACACCACCACGATGCCCAATGTCAGGTAGGGCTTGGTGGGGGCCATGGTGGCGAGGATCAAAATGGGGAAGCCAAAGACCATGGCGGGGAAATTCTGATACACCAGATTGTCAGCCACGGGGGTCTTGAAATCGCCGTCGATCTCACGCAGCAGGATGATGCCGGTGGAGGCGGTGCCGGTGAGCATGCCGTACATAGCCAAAAACTGCTGCTGGGCGTAGGCCGGGAACAGCTTGCAGGAGGCATAGTAAACGTAGATGTAGGTGATGACCAGGCCCACAATGCCCATGATCAGCAGCACGCCCCAGTACTTCTCCACCAGGTCCAGGCGGATGGCGGCGATGCCGGCGGTGACCATGATGTCGAAGAAGAAGTTGGTGGAGCGGGTCAGCAGGAAGTTGTTGGTGTAGGTGCGGTGGATGATGTTCTTCCTGGTCAGGAAATTGATAACGCTTTTCACAATTGTGGCGGCGATGACGCCCAGCAGGAAGTTGAAGCCGTAGATGGTGGACTTCATGCCCGGGATCAGGTTACCCAGCAGGTACATCAGCAGGTAGGCGATCAGATAAGCCAGCACGATCAGGGCCACCTGAACGGTGAATTTATCGATGGATTCCTGCATGGGAATCTCGTTTTCGCCCTCCACCTGCTCGCCGCACTTGCCGGAGCCCTTGTCCAGCTTGATCTTACCCTGGCGGCGCAGGATGTTCAGGTGGATGACACCGCCGATGCTGGCGCTGAGGAAGCCCAGAGCGGCAACCGTCAGGCCGAAGCTCTTGCCGCCGGTGAAGCCGTAATCGGTTTCGTAGATGGCACCGTAGTTCATGGCCTGGCCGGTGCCCTGACCGTAGCCCAGGGGCAGCAGCAGGCCGGCGGCTGCCAGAAAATCATCCAGCACCAGGGAGGCGATGATGCAGATGATCATGCCCGCCAGGGCCTGAATAAGATAGGTCGCCACGGTGGTCAGGCCGGTGTTGAAGATCTCCACGGTGCGCTCCCTGGTCATTTTGCCGCCGCCGGATTTCAGGGCGGAGGCGGTGAAGCCCAGGGCCAGCATGTGGTAGGTCAGCAGCTCCAGATAGGCGGAGCCCTTGCCGCCGAAGAAGGAGGTGTCGAACATTTCGGTGCCCGTAATGGTCTTGTAGACCGAGGCAATGACCAGCAGGATGGTGCCGCCCAGCACGGAGGTAGGAATCAGCGATTCCTGCAGCGCGGGGATGGCCCGCTTGAGCATATTGGCCACCAGCAGGCTTGCCAGCAGTACGGCGAGGATATTGCAGAATCCCCAAGAACTAAAGTCCCAAAAATTTCCCATTGTGATCTCCTGTCGTCTGATTTTTGTAGCGGTGGTAGAAGTTCAGGTATTTTAGGCCGTTGAAGCCTTTTTGAATGCCGGATAGCTGGTAGAGTCCGCCGGTGTCATAGATGTTCAGCTTGTTTTTGCCCAGCAGCACCACGGCGGAGATGCTGCCGAAGTGGAAGACCCGGTCATCCACGGTGATGCGGTCGCCGTAGAGGCGGACGGCGGTTTCCTTTTGCAGCAGGTCCTTGTGGCTGCCGGGATGTACCAGGGAGAGGGATGCCCGGTCCTCAAAGACGGGCTTTTCCGTCATGGAAAGGGTGTCCAGCCCGGAAACGTAGCTGCACTGCCACTCGTACCAGTCGGAAACGAAGCGGTGGGGGAATTGGAAGCCTACGCCCTCCAGCTCCTTGGTGCTCAGGTGCCGGATCTCCCGGCGGCAGGAGGTGCAGCGGATGATATCATCCTTGCTTTCAAACACGGAAAGGCTGCACCAGGGACAGGTGTACATCACCCGGTCCAGGAATTCCGCGTTCTTTTTGTGGTGGAAGTGGCCGGTGACGCAGGCCTCGTCCACCGTCAGCTCCTCCTTCAGCACCTCAAAAAGCTGGGAGGTGGTCATGCCGGCGTACTCCTCCGGCTCGATGACCCGCTTGACATAGCTGCGCATTTTGCCCCTGCGGACCACATCGCTCCACCGGGGGTGGATGCCGTAGCCGCCCTCGATGCGGAAAATGGCAATGGGCAGGCCCAATTTCCTGGCCAGGCTTGCGATGGAGGGGTTCATGTACACCGTTTTGCCGTGGAAGGTGCGGTGCCCCTCCGGGGCGATGCAGACGGTGCCGCCCTCCCGGGCTACCAGGATGCAGTTTTTCACTGCCTGCAGGTCGGTGGTCTGCTTTTTGATGGGGATGGGCGCCACCAGCCAGCGGATCAGCGACGATACCCAGCCCATGGAAAAGATATCCTCGGAGGCCAGGTAGTACACCGGGCGGTTGAAGGTCAGTCCCACGAAGAACTGGTCGTAGGCCGTCTGGTGGTTCATTACGATCAGGTAGGGCCGGTCCCCCTGATCCGGAAATTGCTGGATTTGGAGGCCGTATTTCCACCGGACGTAGGGCCCGAAGATGGGCCGGAGGACGGCGGTAACGACCTTGTGCCGAAATTTCAGCCAGCTTTTTTGTTTAGCCATGAATTTTTACCTCTTGATGGATCCGCTTGCCGGATCCCCAAACTTCCCTTTATGAACAATATATTAACACCGCCTGGTGGGAGTTGTCAAGATACTCCTTTTTTACCACAAAAGGCTGAAAATGTAATGAAAAAATTAGTGTTTGCCATATGACCGTTTTTCCTGTATAATGGGAGAAAATCCCTTTAGGAGGAATTCGCGTGAACCGTATTGCGTTGATGGTGCTGCGCAACCTGACCTATGTACCCGGTGCCTGGATCAAGCTCTGCCGCTATGCCAAAAATCCCGAAAAATACACCCGTGAGGAAATGTATGCCCACATCCATGACATCCTCAAGCATGCCCTGCAGGCCAGCAATGTGGACCTGAAGGTGACGGGCCTTGAAAATCTGCCCCCGGAGGGCGGCTTCATGATGTACGCCAACCATCAGGGTATGTTTGATGTTGTGGCCATTGCTGCCACCTGCGAGCTGCCCATCGCCGCCGTGCTGAAGCAGGAGCTGAAGGATGTTCCCCTGCTGAAGCAGATCATGATCTGCACCGGCTCCTATCCCATGGACCGCAGCGACGTGCGCCAGAGCCTGAAGGTCATCCAGGGGGTGACCCAGGACGTGAAGGACGGCGCCCGCTTCATCATCTTCCCCGAGGGCACCCGCAGCAGGAACGGCAACGTGATGGGTGAGTTCCACGGCGGCAGCTTCCGCTGCGCCCTGAAGGCCAAGTGCCCCATCGTTCCCATTGCCTACATCGACTCCTTTAGACCGCTGGACGAAAAGGGCAGCAAGCCCCTGACGGTGCAGATGCACTATCTGCCCGCCATTCCCTATGAGCAGTTTAAGGATATGAACACCGTGGAGCTGGCAGCACTGGTGAAGGAAAAAATCCAGGAAGCCATCGACGCGAATACCTGACCGAACAGGGCACGCCATGCGTGCCCTGTTTTTTCTTCCCAAAAAAGAGGGGCGCGTTGTAAAAACGCGCCCCTGTGTGATTAACTGGCGGAAAGGGTGCCGGTGACGGTGCCGGCGGTGATGGTGTAATCCTTGCCCTTGACCATTTCCGGGCAGCTGAGGATCAGCAGAATGGTGGAATACTCTGTGGTGACGGAAAGGATCTCGTTGCCGTCGGCGTCGGTGATGACGATATCAGTGCCGGCAGAAAGGTAATTGCCGGTGGTGCAGGCGATGAAGCCCTGGGTGGACTTGGTGGAGAACACCTCTGCCATGCTGGTGGTGATGCCCAGGCCGATATAGGTTCCGCCGGTGATGATGGGCTGGTTCTCAGAGTCCAGTACGGAAACGTCGCCGGAGCTGGGGTTGAACACCGTGGTAAAGCCGCCGGAGATGGTCAGATCGCCGTTGGAGTCCAGACCGTCGCCGCGGGCATAGATGGTCAGACTGCCGCCGGAGACCTCAATGGTGGCATCGGAGTTTCTGCCGCCCATCATTCCGCCACCGCCGCCAAACATGCCGTCCCGGCCGCCCTCGCCGCTGCCGTCGGTGC
>CAZHEG010000082.1:0-5489 GCA_964531435.1 uncultured Oscillospiraceae bacterium
ATGCTGATCGGCAGCATTCTGGCATCCTTTATGCCCGCTCCCAAGAGCAGGGTGAAAGCCATTTGGTGCTGTCTGATGCTTTCCATGTGCACGGAGAATTTCTTCC
This sequence comes from uncultured Oscillospiraceae bacterium, assembly GCA_964531435.1. GTDB lineage: Bacteria > Bacillota > Clostridia > Oscillospirales > Oscillospiraceae > Faecousia. The sequence goes on from CAZHEG010000082.1 coordinate 107, forward strand.
TTGCATTTGGAAACAATGTCTGGATCTGGAGCTTTGGCGCAGCCTTGGGCTGGATCAGCATCCCATGGATGAATGCAAACCTGGATGCAATCAACCGGCTGAATATTCCGGTAGAAATTCAGGGGCGGGTTTTTGCTGCCAGAAATTCCTTCCAGTTCTTCACGATCCCTCTTGGATATTTCCTTGGAGGACTGCTGGTGGATCAGGTGTTTGAGCCGATCATGACAGCACAGGGAGCAGGAAGCTTTCTGACCGACCTGTTCGGCACCGGAAAAGGCAGCGGCGCAGCATTTCTGTTTGCCGTACTGTGGCTTGCAGGTATCGCTGTGTGTCTGGTCTTTCGGGCAGATAAGCATATCTGGAAATTAGAACAAAAGCTGTGATCTTAACTTGATTTGACCCAAAACAAAAATAAGCGATACCTGGTTTTCAAAGCCAAGTATCGCTTTTTTGCATCCTTTTGGCAGCTGCCCCAGGTCAGTAATGCTCTCATGCTGTCTTATTGGAAGCTGCCCGCGCCGGCATTTTTCATTCCCGGTTGATGGAGCGTTCGGTGTCGAACCCTTCCGGGTAGCGGGCCTTCAACTTCTCGATGTTGCGCCGGAAAACCTCCTCAAGATCCACCTCCAGCGCATAAGCTGTTTCAGCCAGGTACCAGGCCACATCCCCCAGCTCCTTGATGAGCTTCTCCCGGTCCAGCTCGTGGCCCTGGGCAAGGTGCTTCTTCACAATGTCGATGGCCTCCCCTGCTTCGCCGCACAGGCCCATCACGCCGTTGATCAGCACATCCTTCCGGGACAGCTCCGGATTCAGGGTGGTCATCGCCAATTTCTGATATTCGTTGACTGTCATTGCGCCCCCTCCTTTTTCTGCATTATACTCCATTGCCGGACAGAAATCAACAAATCAGTTGCACGCGCATCAATTTTCTGTTATAATATTCCAGTTAATGAAAAGAGGTAATGATCATGCCATCCAAACAGAATACAAACCGCCCCACCCTTAAGCGGCAGGATGTGGATATGACCTCCGGCAGCATTGCCCGCCATATCATCACCTTTGCCTTCCCGCTGCTGGTGGGCAATATTTTCCAGCAGCTGTACAACACCGTTGATACCTGGGTCGTGGGCAACTACGTCAGCAACGAGGCCTATGCCGCCGTGGGCACCGTGGGCCCGATCGTCAATATGCTCATCGGCTTCTTTATGGGCCTTTCCTCCGGCGCGGGTGTTGTCATCAGCCAGTATTATGGCGCACACCGGGAGGAGGAGGTCCGCAAGACCGTCCACACCGCCATCGTGATGACGCTGGTGCTGGCAGTGGTGTTTGCCATTGTGGGCAACGCCATGATCCCGGTGATGCTGCGGCTGATGAAGATGCCGGATAATGTCATTCCGGAAGCGACCACCTACCTGTCCATCTACTTTACAGGCATCATCGGCCTGATGCTGTATAACATCGGTTCCGGCATCCTCCGGGCTGTGGGCGACTCCAAACGGCCCTTTTATTTTCTGGTGGTCTGTGCGGTGCTCAATACCGTACTGGACCTGGTCCTGGTGCTGTACTTCCGGATGGGCGTTGCCGGTGTTGCCATCGCCACGGTGGTATCCCAGTGCGTATCCGCGCTGCTGGTGATCCTGACTCTGCTGCGCACCGAAGGCTGCATCCGGCTGGAGATCAAGCGGCTTCGCATCCACTGGGAGACCCTGAAGAAGATCATCCGGGTGGGCATTCCCGCGGCATTTCAGATGTGCATCACCGCCTTCTCCAACATCTTCGTTCAGTCCTATGTCAACTATTTCGGCGACAACTGCATGTCCGGCTGGACCACCTACGCCAAGGTGGATCAGCTTCTGTTCCTGCCCATGCAGTCCATTGCCCTGGCCTCCACCACCTTCGTGGGGCAAAACCTGGGTGCCGGCCTGCAGGAGCGGGCCCGCAAGGGCGTGAAAATATCCCTGACCCTGGCGCTGGCCTCCACCGCGATATTGACGGTTCCCGTGGAGCTGTTCGCCGAGCCCATCGTTGCCTTCTTCAACAGCAAGGAGGAAGTGGTTTACTACGGCTCCCTGCTGCTGCGCTGGATGAGCCCCTTCTATCTGCTGTGCTGCTTCAACCAGATCTACTCCGGCGCGCTGCGGGGCGCGGGCAATTCCCGGGCTCCCATGATCATCATGCTGTCCTCCTTCGTGGTGTTCCGCCAGGTCTACCTGTTTATCATGTCGGGTATCTGCAACGAGATCATCCCCATCGCCATGAGCTATCCTGCCGGATGGCTGCTGTGCAGCACCATCACCACCATCTATTACCACAGGGTAAACCTTGGAAAGAGCCGGTTGGTGGAGGAAGCATAAGAATACACCGCGATTCGTTAAAAAGAGTGGGAATTTTCCCACTCTTTTCTTCTTTTCCCCTTTCCTTATCATAAAAAATGTGATAGAATAGGGTGAAATATCGTCACCGAGAGGTATTGCTATGAAAGAAAACAAGCTTCCCCTGCCCGCCCGCAAGGCGCTGGCCGTCCTCTGGCGGGCCGCGCTGATCATCGCGGTGGTGTGCCTGATGGCCGCGGTGGGCGCATACATGATACTGAACACCATTTTCAACGGCCCCTCCGAAAGCGCCCGCAACACCGTGACCATGACCATGCTGGAATACCCGAAAACCGCCGGGATCCCCTCTATGTTCCTGGATGAGGCGGTGCTGGACGAGATCACCGGCGCTGCCGACACCCTGAGTGGAGAATGCTCCGATCCCAGCCTGATCCACGTGAACAACCAGGTCACCCAGGGTGAGGCCTACTTCATCCGGGAGGAAAATTACACCGCCCGTGTTACCCTGGTCCGTGACCTGAGCCAGCTCCACCTTTCCGATACCGAGGGCAGCAATTACGCCGGCTTCAACAGCGACGGTGTGCTGATCGTCGCCGTGGATGCGGACGCCGCTGCCGCCCAGGGCATCACCGGCCACTGCGGAAAGATCCTGATCATGGATGGACAGGTCAACGAAGGCCTGTTCACCAGCCCCTGCGGTTACGCGGCCCGCACCGCCATCGGCCAGTGCGCCGACGGTACGGTGATCATCATTTCCATGGACGGCGGTACCCGGGAATACATCGGCGGTACCTGGCAGGATCTGATCAACATCATGACGGAATACGGCGCGGTAAACGCCTGCTGCCTGTCCGCCAACGCCTTTGCAAGTGAGGAATGAGAATGGATACAGAAAATAAGAATCTCACGGAGCAGCCCGCTGCCGCCCCTGTGGAAAACGCAGCAGAAACGCCCCTCCCCCAGGAGCTGCCCAAGGCTGTCCCCGTTAAGAAGAATGTAAAGAAGCAAAACGAAAAGAATGAGCAGCGCAACCGCGCCCTGCTGTTCGTTGCCACGGTGGCAGGCTTTGCCCTTGGCATTACCGCGGTGCTGCTGTGCCTGATGATCCCCCTGCGGACGCTGCTCCAGCAGTACGAGGTCAGCCAGCCCAAACACGCCGCCCAGACCGTTTTCGACACCCTGTTCGCGGAGCCGGACTGGGAGCTTCTGTACAACATGGCCGGGTGCGAGACCTCCACGTTTGAGGGCCGCTCCCAATATGTGGAGCATATGCAGGCCAAGGTCGGCTCTCAAAACCTGACCATGACCGAGGTCGCCGCGGGACTGGATGCCGGCAAGCGCTACTCCATCCGTCTGGACGGCGAGGAGGTCGCTGCATTTAACATCGTTCCCGTGGATGACGGCGAGAGCACCTTCTCCTCCTGGACCCTCAGCAGTGTGGAGGTTTTCGCCACCGGAACCGAGTCCGTCACCGTTGTCACCACGCCGGACTATGTGGTCTACGTCAACAACGTTCCCCTGGACGACAGCTACACAACCGTTTCCGTTTATACCCGGGCGGAGCAGTACATTGCCAACTATCTGGACGGCTACCAGTACATCCAGCAGGAGGTCACCGGGCTGCTGACACAGCCGGAGGTTGCCGTGATGGACGAAAGCTGCAACCTGATTCCCCTGACCCGGGATCCGGTGACCGGAATTTACTCCATCGAGATTCCCGACACCGAGGAGATCACCGACGAGGTGACCGCCATCGCGGTGGACGCCGCAAAGGCGGAAGCGGAATTTGCCATCCGCGCCATCAGCATGTCCACCCTGCGCCAGTATTTTGACCCCAACTCCCCCGCCTATGAGCAGATCCGGGACTCCGATCCCCTGCTCACCAGCTACGTCAGCTATTCTTTTGATAAGGATGCCACCGTGATCGAAGAATACTACCGATACAGCGAAGATGTGTTCTCCCTGCGGATCTCCATCACCATGAATGTCACCACCAAAAAGGCCACCCAGAGCTACGTTTTCAACTCCACCTACCTGTTCACCACCAATTCCTCCGGCACCTTTGTGGTGAAGGAGCGGCTGGAAGAAAACCTTCAGGACCGGATCACCGAGGTCCGGCTGAATTTCGTCCACGACGGTGAGCTGGTCCACAGCCAGATGTACGTCAGCGATGTTCCCGCCCTGGCTGCGGTCACCGTGGAAAACGCCGACGGCGAAAGCTGCACCGGCTGGGCTGTGATGAACGTGGACGGTACCATGACCACCGTCCTGCAGGCACTGGAAAACGGCGCCTACACCGTGGTCAGCGGCGAAGCCCTCCAAAGCTGCACCCTGTACCCCATCTTTGAATGAGTATGAGCACCGTCTTTTCCTTTCTCGCGGAGCATTTTGACCTTCCGATTCTCGACTGGATCCAAAGCCACCTGACCTGCGCTGCGCTGGATGCTTTGATGCCCGCCATCACCGCGCTTGGCAACGCAGGCATCATCTGGATCGCCGCGGCAGTCGTGCTGCTCCTGACAAAAAAGCACCGCCGGGTGGGCCTTGCCATGGCCCTCTCCCTGGTGTTGGGACTGGTGGTGTGCAATCTGGGCCTGAAGCCCCTGTGTGAGCGGATGCGGCCCTATGACTATCAGCTGGAGGTCCACGGGCGGGTGATCGGGCTCCTGATCGCCGCGGAAACGGATTTCTCCTTCCCCTCCGGCCACACCATCGCCTCCTTTGAGGCCGCCACCGTTTTGCTGCTGACCCGCAGGAAATGGGGCGTTTGGGCAATGGTTCTCGCCTGTCTGATCGCCTTTTCCCGACTGTACCTGTATGTCCACTACCCCACCGACGTCCTTGCGTCCGTGGTTTTGGGCATCGGCATCGGTTTTATCGCCGTGAAACTCACACAACCGCATACAAAACCGTAAAAAGCACGCATCCGCGTGCTTTTTCCTTTTCTTTTGTCAGTCCCTGTGGTAAAATGACGAAAACGGAAGGGGGATCCTCATGAAACGCACCGCTTCCCTGTTTATCGTCCTGTGCCTGACGGCGCGGCTGCTGGC
>CAZHEG010000083.1:0-5469 GCA_964531435.1 uncultured Oscillospiraceae bacterium
AGCTCCATGATGGAGCTCATTGGCCAGAGCAGCCAGGTCTTTATCATGGGCCACAAGAACGCCGACCTGGATGCCGTGGGCGCCGCTATGGGCATCGCCTGCATGTGCCGGAAGAAGGGCAAGAAGGCCCACATCGTCATCGACCTGGAGAACAATTCCGCCCAGTCGCTGATCGCCGAGATCCGCCAGGTGCCGGAGTGCCAGGGCCTGTTCATCACCGCCCAGGATGCCCTGCTGCAGTGTGATAACCACAGCACCCTGGTGGTGGTGGATACCAACAGCCCCGAGCTGGTGGAATACGCCCCGCTGCTGGAGTCCATCCCCAGAGTTTGTGTGGTGGACCACCACCGCCGCGCCGCGGAGTATATCAACCCCGTGGTGCTGAACCTCCATGAGCCCTACGCCTCCTCCGCCTCCGAGCTGGTGACGGAGCTGCTGGAATACGCGGTGGAGCGGGCCGACGTGCTGCCCATCGAGGCCAAGAGCCTGCTGGCCGGTATTTTCCTGGATACCAAGAGCTTCAATGTCCGCACAGGTGAGCGTACCTTTGAGGCCGCGGCTGTGCTGCGCCAGTGGGGCGCCGACACGGTGGAGGTCAAAAAGCTGCTGCAGTCCGATTTCCAGGATACCATGGCCAAGTATCAGATCATCCGTTCCTCCCGGCTGTACCGCCAGGAGATCGCCATTGCCGCCCTGAATACCACCACCACCCGGCCCCTGGCAGCCCAGGCGGCGGATGAGCTGCTGGATATTTCCGGCATTACGGCCTCCTTTGTGCTGTACCCCGACGGGGACAATGTTTATATTTCCGCCCGCTCCATCGGACGGGCCAATGTGCAGATCATTCTGGAGCCCCTGGGCGGCGGCGGCAATACCGCCACGGCAGGCGCACAGGTGAAGAACTGCTCCGTCAAGGAGGCGCTGGATCAGCTGGTGGCTTCCATTGACGCGTTCTACGAGGAATAACCGCCCCTATGCGAAGAGAATAAGGAGAAACGATTATGAAAGTTGTATTGTTACAGGATGTAAAGGGTAAGGGCAAGAAGGGCCAGATCATTGAAGTTTCCGATGGCTACGCCCGTAATTTTATGCTGCCCAAGAAGATCGCCATTGAGGCCACTGCCGACGCGATCAATACCGTCAAGATGAACGACAAGGCCACCCAGGAGCGGATCGCCCGGGAGAAGGCAGAGGCGCTTGCCGTTGCCGCCAAGCTGCGGGCCATGACCCTGACCGTCACCGCCAAGGGCGGCGGCGCGGGCCGGCTCTTCGGCGCCGTGACCAACCAGGAGATCGCCGCGGCTCTGGAGAAGCAGGGCGTGAAGCTGGATAAGCGGAAGATCGTCATCAGCGATCCCATCAAGAATGTGGGCACCTACACCGTGACCTGCAAGCTGGGCTACGAGATCAGTGCCCCCCTGACCGTCAAGATCGAGGAAGCGTAACCTCCGGCCCCACAGAAAGACAGACAAGGAAGGAGAATGGATATGGCTATGGATGAAGAACTGCTGAACCGTCAGCCGCCCCATTCTGTGGAAGCGGAGCAGTCGGTGCTGGGATCCATCCTCATCGACAGCCGCTGCGTTGCCGATATCATCGGCATTTTAAAGCCCGAGGATTTTTACCTGCAGCAGAACCGGGAGATCTACGAGACCATCTACACCATGTTCAATTTCTCCCAGACCATCGACCCGGTCACCGTGCTGGACAAGATGCGGGAGGTGGGTGTATACCGGGATAACTCCCGGGATTACATCCTGCAGCTCATGGAGATCACCCCCACTGCCGCCAACGCCGTGCGCTACGCGAACATCGTCCGGGATAAGGCGATGCTGCGGGGCCTGGCCCAGGCAGCCGACGATATTTCCGACACCGTCTACAATCAGGTGGGCACCCCCGCGGAGATGCTGGAAACCGCCGAGAAGAAGATCTACGCCCTGCGCAAGGGCGAGCGGGGGGATTCCCTGGAGCATGTGGGTACCGTCCTGCACAAGGTGTTCGATCACCTGACGGAGCTGAGCCAGTCCGACTCCGCCATCCCCGGCCTTTCCACCGGCCTGCGGGATCTGGACAGCAAGATCAACGGCCTGAATAAGTCCGACCTGATCCTGGTGGCTGCCCGTCCTGCCATGGGTAAGTCCGCCTTCGCCCTGAACATGGGCGTGAACGTGGCGAAGAAATACAACAAGACCGTGGCCATTTTCAACCTGGAAATGTCCCGGGAGCAGCTGGCCATGCGTCTGCTGTCCAGCGAAAGCTTCATTGAACTGCAGAAGCTTGCCACCGGCAAGCTCTCCGAGGAGGAGTGGACCAAGCTGGGTCTGGGCGCTTCCAGCCTCAGCCAGACGGATATCCGAATCGACGACAACCCCTCCGTTACCGTGGCGGATATCAACGCCATGTGCCGCCGGCTGGACAATCTGGGCCTGGTCATCATCGACTATCTGCAGCTGATGATGGGCTCCGGCTACGGCAAGGGCAGCGACAACCGTGTTCAGGTGGTGGGTGAGATCTCCCGCGCCCTGAAGATCATGGCAAAGGAGCTGAATGTTCCTGTGGTGTGCCTGAGCCAGCTGAGCCGTGCGGTGGAGAGCCGTACGGACAAGCGGCCCATTTTGTCGGACCTGCGTGAATCCGGTGCCATCGAGCAGGACGCTGACTCCGTCATGTTCCTGTACCGGGATGAATATTACAACGAAAATACCGAGGAGAAGGGCATTGCCGAGTGCATCGTTGCAAAGAACCGTCACGGCGAGACCGGAACGGTGAAAATGCAGTGGATCGGACAGTACCAGCTGTTCTCCGACCGGGAGTGGAAGCATGCTGAATAAGCTTTGTATGGAGCCGGTCCATCCGGGAGATACCGTCATCGCGGCGGTCTCCGGCGGCCCGGATTCCATGGCCCTGCTGTTTGCGCTGTACCTGAAAGGGGAGGAGTGGGGCATCCGTTTGGAGGCCGCCCACTTCAACCATCAGCTTCGGGGCGAAGAGTCCGACGCCGAGGAAGCCTTTGTCCGCTCCTTCTGCGCCGGCTACGGCATCCGGCTCCATGTGGGGCGGGAAAAGGTGGTGCCCGGAAAAAAGGGACTGGAGGCCGCCGCCCGGGAGGCCCGCTACCGCTTCTTCGACACCCTGGATGGCTGGATCGCCACGGCCCACACCGCCGATGACAATGCCGAAACCGTGCTGCTGCACCTGGTGCGGGGCACGGGACTGAAGGGGCTGGGGGGAATTACCCCGGTCAGCGGAAAGCGGATCCGTCCCATGCTGAACATCACCCGCCGGGAAGTGATGGAATTCCTGCAGGAATACCATGTGGACTACCGGACAGACAGCTCCAACGATACCGACGCGTTCCTGCGCAACCGGCTTCGCCACCATGTGATGCCCCTGCTGCGGGAGGAAAATCCCCGGATCGCGGAGAACCTCTCTGCCATGGCCCAGCGGCTGCGGCAGGATGAGGCGGCCCTGGCCCAGGCGGCGGATTATGAAACACTTCCCGATGTGCAGACGCTGCGGCGTTTGCCCGCGGCTGTCCGCAGCCGTATGCTGGAGCGGTTTTTGAAGGAAAACGGCGTTCCTGAGCCGGAGGCGGAGCACATCGCCCTGGCGGAGCGGCTGGTTTTTTCCGATAAGCCCTCGGCCCGGGGCAATTTCCCCGGAGGCGTCACCCTTTGCCGGGACTATGATACCCTCACGGTTTTGACCGCAGATCCCGCTTTGAAGGAAACGGTGCTGCCGGAAGCGGGCAGTATCGACATTCCGGGATACAGGATCACCTGCGGTCCGGCGGAAAGCATTGAAAATACCGCAGCGGTGTTTACCCTTCAGAGCCGGGGAACGGTCTGCGTCCGCAGCCGTCAAAGCGGCGACGCGGTTCGGCTGAGCGGCGGGACCAAGACCCTGAAAAAGCTGTTCGTGGACCGGAAAATCCCGGCCCGGGAGCGGGACCGGGTGCCGGTGCTTGCCGATGAAGCGGGGGTCCTGGCGGTGTATGGCATTGGAGTTAATCTGGACCGGGCAGCGAATTGCCTGCCTGCCATCCGGGTTCTTATAGAGAAAAAAGAGAAATAATGGGGAGGAAAACCAAATGGAAGAGATGATCCAGGAAGTACTCATCAGCGAAGAGCAGATCAAGGCAAGAATCGCGGAGCTCGGCGAGATCCTGACCAAGGAGTATGCCGATAAGAACCCCGTCATCGTGGGTGTTCTGAAGGGCGTCGTGGTGTTTTATGCCGACATGATCCGCCAAATCAAGATTCCCTGTCAGATGGATTTCATGTGGATCTCCAGCTATGACGGCACCGAGTCCACCGGCAGGATGTCGGTCAAGCGCGACCTGTCGTCTGACATCAAGGGCCGCCATGTGCTGATTCTGGAGGATATCTATGACACCGGCAATTCTCTGGAGTTCACCTACAACCACCTGATCGCCAAGGAGCCCGCATCCCTGAAGATCTGCACCCTGCTGGATAAGCCCGAGGGCCGCCGCCCCGGCGTTACCCTGAAGGCGGATTACGTTGGCTTTGAGATTCCCAAGGCTTTCGTGGTGGGCTATGGCCTGGACTACAATGAATACTACCGCAATCTTCCCTATGTGGGCGTTTTGAAGCCCGAAGCGTACCAATAATTCTAAGGAGAAAAACCAATTTTGAAAAAGCGCAACTCACTGCCGATCCTGATCTACCTGACGGCGATCGTATTGCTGTGCATGTTTATGATCTCGATTTTCGGCGAAACCAATGATGGCCTGACCTATTCTCAGATCATCGACCTGTTCCGTGCGGAGCAGGTGAAAAGCTTCGTGGTGGAGGGGCAGCAGATCTCTATGAAGCTGCACAATCCATACAACGGAGAAACGGAGCTGCTTTGCTCCCTGGCGGATCCGGAGCTTTTCCGGCAGGAAATGTGGGACGTGATCTCCGCACAGCAGCAAAGCGGCGTGCTGGAAAGCTTTGATTTCAGCCCCGAGGTCAAGGCCACGGCCTATGACCTGGTGCTGCCGCTGCTGATCGTGGGCGTGGTGCTGCTGTTTGTGTGGGCCATCCTGGTGGGCCGGGCCAATAGCAATAACCCCATGAACAATTTCGGCAAGGCCCGCACCGTCGTGGGTCTGCCCGGCGGGCAGAAGGTCACCTTCGACGATGTGGCAGGCGTGGACGAGGAAAAGGCGGAGCTGCAGGAGGTCGTGGATTTCCTGCGGGATCCCCAGAAATTTACCGACATCGGCGCGCGGATTCCCCACGGCATGCTGCTGGTGGGCCCTCCGGGCACCGGTAAGACTCTGCTGGCCCGGGCAGTTGCCGGGGAAGCGGGGGTGCAATTCCTGTCCATTTCCGGCTCCGATTTTGCCGAGATGTACGTGGGCGTCGGTGCCAGCCGTGTCCGCGACCTCTTTGACCAGGCAAAAAAAGTGGCTCCCGCCATCGTGTTCATCGACGAGATCGACGCGGTGGGCCGCAAGCGCGG
>CAZHEG010000084.1:0-5412 GCA_964531435.1 uncultured Oscillospiraceae bacterium
ACCAGCTTACGCTCGGCAACGCTGTGGTAAATGCACTCGCCGGAGGAGCCGCCCACATAGACACCCTTGACGCCCTTGCTGATCAGCCAGCGGGTCAGCTCCCGAATGCCCTCGGGGCTGATCTTGCCTTCGGCATCATAGCAGGCATAGAAAGCAGGGATAATGCCCTCATATTTCTTAACATCGGTCATAGTAGTTACCTCTTTTTCAGATATTGGATGTGCTTACAGCATCAGCCCTTGACAGCGCCCATGGTGATGCCCTTGGTGAAGTACTTCTGGAAGATCAGGAACACGATGATGATCGGCACAGATGCCAGCGCCGCGCCTGCCATCAGCAGACCGTAGTCCGTGGAGCTCTCGCCCTGCATGGTGGCGATACCAAGGGAGATGGTCAGCTTGGAGGAGGAGGACAGCATGATCAGCTGCATGAAGTAATCATTCCAGGAGTTGATGAAGGTGAAGATGGCGCAGGCGCCCACACCGGGCTTGATCATGGGGAACATGACATCGGTGAAGGTGCGCCACTCGCTGGCGCCGTCGATGCGGCATGCTTCCACCATTTCCGTGGGGATGCCTTCAGCGAACTGCTTCAGCAGGAACACGCCGAAGGGCCAGCCCACCACCGGGAAGATCACGGCCCAGATGGTGTCGTACAGCTTCAGGCTGTTCATCTCCCGCAGCAGCGGGATCAGGATGACCTGCTTCGGAAGGGCCATGGCGCACACGATCAGGCTGAACACGATGCCGCGGCCCCAGAACCGCTTCTTCGCCAGCACGTAGCCGGCCATGGCGGCGGTGAGGCAGGTCAGCAGCATGGCCGCAACAGACATGAACACCGTGTTGATCAGCCAGCGCAGCGCGCCGGGGATCTTGGGGCCGGAGACCGTCAGGTCAGTGAAGGGGATCTTGAACTCGAAGAGCACCGCGGTGCGCTTTTCCATCAGACGGACGAAGTTGCCGGTATCCCACTGGCTGGGCCACCAGACAGGCTCGGTGGCGTTGATCTCCGCACCGGTCTTGAACGCGCCGGTGATGATCCAGTACAGGGGGAAAGTGAAGAAGATGGCAATGACCAGCACCAGAACAAAGGAAAAGACGGTGTAAGCCTTGGTCTTAACCATGGAGGAATTCAGGCGGTTGTCAGCTTTCATATCCTTACCTCCTCACTTCTCCTGTCCGACCTTGAACTGAATGGCGGACAGAATGGCAATGATGATCGCAAGAATTACACCCATGGCGTTGCCGTAGCCGTATTTATACAGCTTGAAGGCGTTGTAATAGATGTAATACATGATGGTCATGGTGGAGTTGTTGGGGCCGCCGGAGGTCAGCAGCTGAATCAGCGCGAAGCACTGGAAGGAGTTGATGGTGGTGATGACCAGGATGTACAGGGTGGTGGGCATCATCTGGGGCCACTTGATCTTCCAGAAGGACTGCATCCGGGTAGCGCCGTCCACTTCGGAGGCTTCCACCAGGGATTTGTCCACGTTGTCCAGAGCGGACACGTACAGCACGATGGGCTGGCCCACGGAGGTGGTCAGCAGGATCATGATGATACAGCCCAGGGCATATTTGGGGTCGCCCAGCCAGTTGATATTCTCATCCAGAATACCGGTCTGGGTGCCCAGATAGTTCAGAACGCCGTAGTAGTTGTTGAACATCCACTTCCACACCATGGTAACGGCAACGGAGCCGGTGACCACGGGCAGGTAGAAAATGCAGCGGAACGCAGAGGTGGCAGCCACAGGCATGCGGCTGATGGCGGAGGCCACCCACAGGGAGAACACGCAGGTAACAGGCACGGAAACTATCACGATGATCAGGGTGTTCCACAGTGCCTTCCAGAAAACGGGATCGTTGGCCAGATCAATGTAGTTCTGGAAGCCGACGAAAATATCATCCCGGCCCATGGTTGCGTCAAAGAAGCTGGTGTAGACGCACATGATCATGGGATAAATAACGAAGCCAATAAAGAAAATCAAAAAAGGAAGCAGGAACAGGTAGGAAGTGGTGGTCTCCCGGACCATCAGCTTGCGGCCCTTTGTATCCAGCACAATTTTCTTGTTTGCCAAGGAGATCCTCCTTTCAAAGAGAGCAATAAGAAATAGTGAATAGTGAAGAAGCGGGAAATCAATTTCCTATTCACTCTTCACTATTACCTATCAACTAATGAAACGCCCCTCCCCTTAAAGGGAAGGGGCGTTTTTTAAGTATTGCGGAAAAACGCTTTCAGAAATTATGCGCCGATCTGGCCGATCCAGTACTCGACAGCAGTAGCGATGTCCTCACCGGAACCGACAGCCTGCAGCATGTTCCACCATGCGGTACGGGCGGAGGCCCAGTTGGTGGTGACCTGGTAGTAGTCGCCCAGGTAAGGCATCAGGCAGTTGTACTCGTTCATGACCTCGTTGTCAGCCCAGATGCCGGACAGGTCAGTGCCCTCAGCGGCGGAACGGGCAGCGAAGTAGTTGGCAGCCTTGACAGCGTCAGCGGTAGCGGCGGAGTCGCACATATACTTGATGAAGGTCTTAGCAGCCTGGATCTTAGCATCGTCGCCGTTGTTGAAGATACCGAAGCCCCAGATGCCGCCCTGCAGAGCGGGAGTGGTGTCGGAGGGGAATGCCAGGAACAGAATGTCGTTGCCGTTGATGGTCTTCTCAGCGCCGGTGTTGGCGGAGTTGGGGTTCAGCTGCTGGGCGATGTTCCAGCAGAAGGCCATGCTCAGGGTCTCGTTGTAGAACATAGCGATCTCATCGGAAGCAACGATGCCGGGGTTGAAAGAGATGCCCTCGCAGGCCACGATGCGGCCCAGAGCAGTGATGTTCTCAGTGGAGTTCCAGGTGTACTCGGTGTGAGCAGCGTTGGTGTAGGTGCCGCCGTTCAGGTTGGTCACCAGAGCGCGGGTGCCCTGGTCGCCGCCCTGGCCGCCGCAGTAGATGGTGCCGACGTCCTTGCCGGTGTAGGCATAGACCTTGGCAACAGCAGCGAAGAAGTCATCGGTGGACTTCCAGGTGTGGGTCTCTTCATTGATGTGCTCCATGGCGCCGGCAGCCTCAAAGACGTTCTTGTTGATGGCCATGCAGTGAGCAGTCATAACCAGGGGATACTCGTAAACCTTGCCGTCGGTGCCGTAGCAGGCATTCAGAGCGGCGGAGTTCAGCTCGGACTTGTCGGTGTCGTCCAGCAGGTCGGACAGGTCGACCATCAGGCCCTTGGCGCCCCAGTTGGCGACCAGACGCTCGGGACCTTCCATGATCAGGTCGGGAGCAGCGTTGCCCTCGATGGCGGTGTTGACCTTGTCGTCACCGTTGGTGTAGTCCAGGTACTCGACGGAGACCTTGATGCCGGGGTTAGCGGCCTCGAAGTCAGCGATCAGAGCGTCGACGGTAGCCTGGGTGCCCCAGCCGCCGATGGGATAGGTCCACAGGGTGATCTCGACATCCTCGCTGCCACCGGAAACGGAGCAGGCGCACAGAGCGAGAACCATGCACAGAGCCAGAGCGATTGCAAGAATCTTCTTCATAGTGATATCTCCTCATTTTTGTTATTGTTGCACAACCGTCACAGAAACAGTTATGCTCCTATTTAGAATAGTACACGAAGCTTATTCATTTGTCAACCGAATTGTGAAAATTCCTTTCTAAAAACGGGGTGTAAAGAAAATTTTTTCACTTTCATCCAAATTGGGCCGCCTGTTTTTTTGCACTATGACGAAATCACTTTTGTGCCCTTGACGATACCGAAAAACATGGTATTCTTTAATTAATGAAAGGAGGCCGATTCCATGAAAAAACACATCGTCTGCCTGGGCGATTCCAACACCCACGGATACTGCGCCGATCCCGCCGACTGCGCCGACGGCGGCAGCCGCTTCAATGAAAACGAGCGCTGGACCTGCCTGCTGCAGCAGCTTCTGGGGGACGGCTACCACGTCCTGGAGGAGGGCCTCTCCGGCCGCACCACCGTTTTCGCCGATCCCCTGCACGAGAGCATGCCGGCGCTGGATGTGGCATATCCCATTCTCATGAGCCACGAGCCGGTGGACCTGCTGGTCATCATGCTGGGCACCAACGACACCAAGGACCGGCTGAATATGAACGCCGGCTGCATTTCCCTGGGCCTGGACCGGCTGCTGACCAAGTGCAAGAGTGTCCCCTGCTGGGGCACCCACGGCCCCAACATTCTGGTGATCTGCCCGCCCCACATCGGCGAGGAGCTTCACGATGCATACATGGGCTTCGGATGCGCCGCTAAATCCCGGGAGCTGGCACCCTACTTCCGGCAGGTGGCTGCCAACCAGGGCTGCGCGTTCCTGGATGCCGAGGGCATCGCGGAATTCAACAGGATCGACTTCATGCACCTGACCCGCAAGGGCCACCGGGATCTTGCCGTGAAGCTTTCGGAGCTTGTCCCCCAGCTGGTGAAATAAAAAGATGCCGCGTTACGCGGCATCCTCCTCAGGCATATAGGGCTTAAACATAGGCTCGATCAGCAGGCTGCCGATCAGCGCCGCCAGAGCCGGCAAAAAGAACAGCGGAAAAACAAACCGGATGCACAGTGCCGCCGCCACGGTATTGAGGATGCCCAGGATCAGCGTCCGGGGCAGATTTCCGATGGACAGCACCAGGGTATTCTTCAGCAGCGCCCCGGTGGGATTATCGAACCGGGACAGCATGGGAAACAGCACGCTGAGCACACCCACCAGCAGCACCGCGACGAAAGCACCGGCGGAAAACAGCATCCAGCCCACGTTTCCCGCCACCGCTGCGTTCCACAGGGCGATCATTCCGCTGGCCAGTCCCCAGCAGGCCGCCAGGAACACCAGGGTCGGCAGAATACCGGACTTCCAGTTCTGCTTGTACACATGGAAAAACCGCTGCCAGCCGTTCTTCTCCCCTTTTCGGAAGGTGCGGTAGGACGCATCGTACAGCGACGCGAAGGACGCGCCCAGAGTGACCACCGGGACGCACCCGACGATCCAGAACAGGCTGAGAAAAATGCAGTCGGTGATCTGCCCCATGACGATCATCAGCGGGGTATCCGGCGAAAACAAACTTTTAAACATGGCAATACCTCCCAAGGGAACTGCCACCATTATAGCACAGGATCTTTCCCCTGTCAAAAACTACTATTCATTAGGAGGATCATATGATGAACCGGGAAAAAATGATAGCCGAGCGCCAGTGGATCCGCGATCAGCTGGCAAATGTCGCCGACTTCTGGCTGAAGAACGGCATGGACCATGTCCACGGCGGTATTTACACCTGCCTGGACCGCCAGGGCCGCATCTACTCCACCGACAAGAGCGTTTGGATGCAGGGCCGCTGCGGCTGGACCTACGCCTACCTGTGCAGCGTCTACGGCGTGAAGGAGGAGTGGCTGGCAGCATCCAAGAGCTGCATCGACTTCC
>CAZHEG010000085.1:0-5402 GCA_964531435.1 uncultured Oscillospiraceae bacterium
GGGTCTTGTCCTTCATCAGAGGGGGATAGTAACCGGCCTTGATGCACTTCTTGATCTCCAGGGACAGGTGGATAATGTCCAGCAGCTCTTCCTTGGTAAAATCGCTGGTATCGATGAAATGACGCAGCTGACTCATAGTCGTAATTCCTCCAAATTCTAGTATTTATTAAATGTAAGATATATACACACCCCGGGCAGTCTCAGGCAGTCGGGACGGTCCTCTCTTCAGAGGGCCGCCCCCGAGAGAAATAGAGAACAGCCAATGGTATGCTTTTACGAATTTCGTACCTCAGCCGATCAGACCTTGGGCTGCTGCTGAGTGATGCAGTGGATGTTGCCGCCGCCGTAAGCCACTTCGGTGGTCATGACGGGTTCGATGGTGTAGCCGGGGAACATTTCCTGCGCCTGCTGAACAGCCAGAGCGTCGTTCTCGTCGCCGTACTGGGGCAGGATGATGGCGTTGTTGGTGATCAGGAAGTTCATGTAGGAAGCGATGGAGATCTCGCCTTCCTCACGGGGAATGGCACCGGTAGCAGTGTCGATGGACCATGCATCCTTCAGGTAGCAGGGCTCCTTGGTCATGCACATCTTCCAGACCTTCAGCTTGCGGCCCTTGGCATCGGTAGCCTCGGACAGAGTCTTGTATGCGGCCTGAGCGGGCTCATAGAAGGGATGCTCGGGATCGTCGGTCCAGATGCAGGCAACTTCGCCGGGACGGATGTAGCAGGCAACATCGTCGATGTGGCCGTTGGTCTCGTAGGGATCGATGCCGTCCTTGATCCAGATGATCTTCTCCAGATTCAGGTATTCCTTCAGCATCATTTCGATCTGATCCTTGTCCAGGTTGGGAACGTTACGGCCGGCAGCAGCGTTCAGCAGGCACATCTCGGTGGTGATCAGGGTGCCTTCGCCGTCAACATGGATGGAGCCGCCTTCCAGAATGAAGTCCAGGCCGGCGGGGCAGCTGTCAGCATCGGTACGGTAGGAGTCAACACCAACCAGGTCACAGATCTTCTGTGCCACGGCATCGTCATTTGCCCAGGGGAAGTACAGGCCGTCAACCAGGCCGCCCCATGCATTGAAGATCCAGTCCACGCCGCGGATCTCGCCCTTGTCATTGATGACGAAGGTAGGACCGCTGTCGCGAACCCATGCGTCGTCGCTGCTCATCTCGACCACGCGGATGTGCTCGGGCAGACGGGCGCGGCAGTTGGCATACTGGGAGTTGTTGACCAGCATGGTAACGGGGGTGTGCTTTGCGATCGCCTTGGCAACCTCTGCATAGGCGCGCTGTGCGGGCTTTGCACCCTGGCGCCAGTTATCAGGACGCTCGGGCCAGACCATGAAAATATGATCGTGGGGCTCGAACTCACCGGGCATACGGAAGCCGTCCTGCTTGGGAGTGGAATCGTAAATACGCTTTGCCATTACAAATATCCTCCTATGTAAATGATATTATAATAATTACTTTCTCTTCTTTTCGCGGGCGATGGTCAGAACCTCGCCAATGATGATGCAGACGACAGCACCGACGGTGATGGGCAGAACAGCTGCCAGAGTCTCAGCATCAAAGGACAGGGGAACCGCGCAGAAAATGATGGAGATCGCAATCAGGGCCATGGGCAGGTAAGCCATGACCTTCAGCATCACGGGACCGCCGGGAACCTTGAAGGGACGCTCAGCATCGGGATCGGTCTTGCGCAGCTTCAGGAATGCGGGGAAGATGGGCAGATAGCTCATCAGGAACAGAACCAGGTTCAGAGCGAAGAAGGTCCAGAACAGCTCGGAGTCGGGAGCCACCAGGGTCATAACGACACCCAGGATACAGATGATGGCAGCAACAACGCCGTTGATAACGGCGGAGCCGATGGGCATATCGTTCTTGGACCAGCGCTTGGTGAAGGCAGCGGGCATATCGCCGTGCTCAGCAGCGTAGCAAGCGGTGTTGTTAACACCCAGAGACCAGGAGATCATGTTGCCGAACAGGGTGACCATGAACAGCAGGGCCACTGCGCCGATGAACAGGCCGCCTTCCTGGCCGCTCATCAGAACAACGGACTCGATCAGGCCGGAAGCTGCGTCGACCTCGGAAGCGGGGATGCCGGCGCCGATGCCGAAGCCGCCCAGCAGGTAAACAGCGGCGATGACCAGACCGCCGATAACGATAGCCTGGGGAATCTGCTTCTTGGGATTGTCCATATCCTCGGAGAAGGTACAGACAACTTCGAAGCCAAGCATATTAAAGATGATAACGGAAATGTAAGACAGGCTGTCCAGGTCGAAGCTGGGCAGGAAGGTGCCGATGCTCATGTCGTTGACAAAGCCGTTCTTAATAATAAAGAAGATGCCCATACCGCCGACCAGCAGTGCCAGGCCGACCTTGATAACAGCACAGATATTCAGGATCACCACACTGTCACAGACGGGATAGCAGGCAATAACGGTAACAATTGCAATAAAGGCAAGCTGAATTGCCAGGCCCAGCCAGATGCTGATCTCAATGCCGAAGGCAATGGAAAGCAGATCGGGAACCATAACAGCCAGAGAGGCCATCCACAGGGGGAAGTTCAGCCAGTACCACCAGGCAGCGCGGGAACCCCAGCGGGTGCCGGGATAAGCCTGATTGATCCAGTCGTACAGACCGCCATCGCCCTGATAGGTAGTACCCAGCTCAGAGGAAATCAGGCCGTAGGGAAGCAGGAAAGCGACGATCATGAACAACCACCAGAAGAACTGGCTGTTGCCCAGAGCAGCAACGGGTGCAGCCGCTTCGGCGACGAACACGACACAAATAACGGTCAGAATAACGTCGCTCAGTTTGAATTTTTTCTGCATTCTTTGTACACTCCTTTTGCAACTTATAAAAGTTTGTTTTTTCTGCTGTGCGCAGATCTTTGTCAGCGGGACGCAGAGCCTTTCCCTGCAAACCTCTCACGAAACAAATATACCACTATATGTAATTAAGTGTCAACAAAACTTTTGATTTTTCTTGTTTATTTTATGGATTAGTTCTATAAACTCCCCTAAACTATTATGCATATCGCACAAAGCCATGCAAAAAAATGTGCAATTCTGCCAATTCCATCTGGAAATATCTTATGATATACTTATAAGAAGAGATTTTCGGCAAACAGGAGGGGTATATTTTGGCAGCGGCTTTGTTTTCTGTTCTTTATAATATCGTGCTGACCGTCGTGCTGACACTTGCGGCCTGCTGTGTTATGTTCCTCTATGCCCATTACAAGCGTCCGGTTCTGCTGGCTCTGTGCGTCATGTTCGCGGCCTATCTGCTGGACAATACCATTGTATTCTGTACGGAGATCATCCCGGAATTCGGCACCGTTTATGACGAATTGTTTCTGGAGACCCCCTCTGTCAAGACCATTTACTTCATCGTTCTGGTGAGCTGTCTGCTGTACGCCCTGCACTGCGCCATCCCCGTATTCTCCACCAAGCAGATGGTTATTATAATTTTCATCTATTCCGCGGTGCTGATCTGCATACCCATGATCTCCTGGCATAAATGGATGGTCTTCATTTATTATTTCATTACCCAGTTCCTGGTCATTTTGATCAGTATCTGGGGGCTTGTGATCCTGCGCAACACCGAAAGCTCCTTTGACCGTGGGGTGGTGAGACGGGTCATGCTGTACTGTCTGTGCATGAGCATCCTGGTCCTTGCGGAGGATTCCATTGTTATTTTCTCCGTAGACAGATTCTACGGTCCCCGGATGAAGATCAACAACCGCAATTATTCGGAAAACCTGATGTACCTGGGCTTCGCCCTTCCCGTTCTGCGCCACACCATCCATCAGCTGAAGCAGGCCGCATCCGAAGCTCCGCAAATCCAGACCGTGGACCCTCCGAATCCGGAGAAAAACCAGATGGACTTTTATACCTTTGCCACTGCCTATAATCTCACCGACCGGGAGCAGGAGATCCTGTTCCATCTGCTCCAGTCCAAAAGTCAGCAGGCCATCAGCGAAGAGCTGATCATCGCCCTGGGCACTGTAAAGACCCACATTCACAATATCTACCAAAAAACCGACTCCTCCAACCGCAGTCAGATCATTGCGAAGTATCAGGAATTCTGCCGTCTGCGAAACGGCGATTCACCAGCATCAGACGCGGAATGATCCTCAGCAGAGCCTCCCCGGAGGCTCTGCTTTTTACTCCCTTGACCCCTTAAATTTTTTCTGTTTTTTTGTTGACAAATGGGCTTGACCATGCTACAATCTATCGGAAGTAAATGTTACGGCCTGTTTGGAGTCAAATTCCCCGGATACAAAGTCTTGCCAGCCAACGGCAGGGCCTTTTACGGCAGAAAGGAGATCGCGCAGATGAGAGCAACTGTTTCGGAAACTGTTTTTACCTGTGATCGTTCTTTCCGTACAGATTCTCAGCGGGCTTGTTTTCATTTTCCTGAATCTGTTTTTTCCCGGCTTTTGTAATGTATGTGATGTACATTTCAAATGGCCGGGTTTTTTTCTGGGGTTTTTCCGGCGGTAACCGGAGAAATCAAGAAAAAACCGATTCAACCGTCCATTGTTTTCAAATAAATCGATATAAGGAGGCCTAAATCATGGAAGCATACAAAAGAGAGTTTATTGAATTTCTGCAGGATGCCGGAGTTTTGAGGTTCGGTGACTTCACCGCCAAGTCCGGCCGCAAGATCCCCTACTTCATCAATGCCGGTATGATCAAGACCGGTGACCAGATCACCAAGATGGGCGAATTCTACGCCAAGGCTTATTTCGACAAGCTGGGCAAGAAGGACGCAGTTCTGTACGGTCCTGCCTACAAGGGCATCTCCCTGTCCATCTCCGCCGCCGTTGCGCTGAGCAAGAACGGCCTGAATCTCCCCTTCTTCTTCAACCGCAAGGAAGTGAAGGATCACGGCGAAGGCGGCTCCTTCGTGGGCTACGTTCCCCAGGCAGGCGAAGAGATCGTCATCATTGAGGACGTCATCACCGCCGGCACCGCCATCCGGGAGAGCATGGAGATCCTGAGCCATCTGGAGGGCACCAAGGTTGTGGCTACCTTCATCATGGTGGACCGTAAAGAAAAGGGCCAGACCGAGAAGGGCGCCATGCAGGAGATCGAGGAGCAGTTCGGCTTCCCTGTTTACTCTGTCGTTGATGTCTATGACATCATCGAATATCTGGAAGAAGATCCCGCAAACGAAGAGAACGTCACCCGGATCAAAAACTATCTGAGTATGAATGGAGCAAAGTAATGAAGAATTTGATGAACATTACCGATCTTTCTCTGGAAGAGATCGATGAGCTGATCGCCACTGCCGAAGACATCATTGCAAACCCTGTCAAGTATCAGGATGCCTGCAACCACAAGCTGCTGGCCGCCCTGTTCTTCGAGCCCTCCACCCGTACCCGTCTGAGCTT
>CAZHEG010000086.1:0-5362 GCA_964531435.1 uncultured Oscillospiraceae bacterium
CCAAAGAAGCGGCCTGTTTCCTTTATCTTTGTGGGCCCCACCGGCGTGGGTAAGACCGAGCTGGTGAAGCAGCTGGCTGACGATCTGTTTGACAGTGTGGACAGCCTGATCCGGCTGGATATGTCGGAGTATATGGAAAAGCATACCGTTTCCAAGCTGATCGGTTCCCCTCCGGGATATGTGGGCTATGACGAAGCGGGACAGCTGACGGAGAAGATCCGCCGCCGGCCTTACTCTGTGGTTCTCTTTGATGAGATCGAAAAGGCGCACCCGGATGTGCTGAACGTGCTGCTGCAGGTGCTGGATGATGGACGGATCACCGATGCCCAGGGACGGGTGGTGAACTTTGAGAACACCGTCATCGTTATGACCTCCAATGCCGGAAGCGAGGGCCGTGTGGGCGGCATGGGCTTCGGCAGAAGTGACCATGACATGGTGAAGGAAAAGACCCATAAGGCCCTGCGGGAGTTCCTGCGGCCGGAGTTTATCAACCGTGTGGATGAGATCATCACCTTCAACCACCTGACGGAGGAAAACTTCCTTGGCATCGCGGATATCATGCTTTCTGAGCTGCGGCAATGCCTCCGGGACCGGGGGTTGACCGTGACCTGGACGGAGGAGCTGCGGCAGCTGCTGGTGAAGAAGGCGTATTCCGTCACCTACGGTGCCCGGAACCTGCGCCGGACCATCCAGAAGGAGCTGGAGGATCCCATCAGCGAGGCCATCATCGCTTCCTTTGAAGCTCCCATTTCTTCCATCCACATTACGGTGGAGAATGACAGCGTGAAGCTGGAAGTGCAATAAAGTTTGACCCGGGAGGATATTTCCTCCCGGGTCTTTTCATCATAGCATGTCGATGCGCTGGTTCAGCTTGTCGCCGACGTTCATGGCGGCGTCCTCAACGGCGTCAGCTGCCTTTTTGACCATCTTGTGGGCAGCGGACTGCTTGGGAAGCATCATGGCGGTCACGGCACCGGCGGCAAGGCCGACACCCATGGAGATCGCAAGTCCGGTCAGTTTCATTTTCTTCACTCCCTTCAATCGTAGTTTGCCCGAACCGGGGCGAAACTTGTCTGGAAACAGGTTGCTCCCCGGTGTCAAAACTTGCGGAAAAAGGGATTGTTTTCCGGCGGAAATGTATGATATAATAAATAAAAAGCGCCGGAGGGGATCCTATGTCCATTGATTTTCTGCATGAAAAGATCAGAAAAATGAAGAATCCTTCCATGATCGATCTGGGCGTGAAGGCGGAGCATCTGCCGCCGCACCTGATCGAAGAGGAGGGGAGCCTGTGCCGTGCCTATGGGCGCTTCTGCCGGGAGATCATGGGTGCTTTGAAGTCCACAGTTCCGGCGGTTCGCTTCTCCATGGGGCAGTTTGCCCTGCTGGGGGCAGAGGGAATGACCCTCCTCACCGCACTGATGAAGGAAGCGGGGGAGCTGGGGTATTATGTGCTGCTGGACAGCCCGGAGATCCTTTCCCCCTGGGGTGCCGACCGGGTGGCGGAAACGGTTTTCGGCGGGGAGGACTATCCCTGCGACGGCCTGCTGATCAGCCCCTACATCGGATCGGATGCCATCAAGCCTTTTGTGAAATACTGCGCCCAGGACAAGAAGGATCTTTTTGTTGTTCTGCGCTCTCCCAACAAGTCCGCGGCGGAGCTTCAGGATTTGATGACCGGGACTCGCCTGGTCCATGGCGCGGCGGCGGATATCGTGAACCGGGCGGGGGAGAGCATCCTCGCAAGGTGCGGCTATTCCAGAATCGCCGGTGTGGTCAGCGCGGGAGCGACCTCCTCTATCCGCAGCATTCGCGGCGGATACAAGGGGATGTATTTGATGGTGGATGGGCTGGACTATCCCAGCGGAAACCACAAAAATTGCAGCCATGCCTTTGACCGCCTCGGCTACGGCGCGGTGGTCTGCGCAGGTCCCTCTGTGACCGCGGCATGGAAGGAAACGGAATCTGACGGGCGGGATTATGTGGAATGCGCCCTCCAGGCGGCAGACCGGATGAAGCGCAACCTTTGCCGGTATGTAACGATTTTGTGAGGTTTACGATGTTGAAAATATATGGTAGCATGCTGTGTCCGGACTGTGTGGATTGCCGGGCGGAGCTGGATCGGGCAGGGGTTGAATATGAATTTCTGGATTTTGCCCATCAGCTGATCAATCTGAAAGAGTTTTTGGCACTGCGGGAGAATCCGGTCTTTGCGCCTGTCAAGGAGCGGGGAGCCATCGGTATTCCCTGCATCGTCCGGGAGGACGGCAGCTTGAGCTTTGACTGGAAGGAATTTATCAAATAAGCATTCGGGCCGGTGATCATGCACCGGCCCTTTTCTATGTACGCCGGGCACCGGGGGCGATTGGATATCGCCCCCTTTGATTCTGCGTTAGCCCCTGGGGGCCATGCCGCGGCTGCGGCCGGTGGAGCCGGGAACATCCGTTGTACCGGGCAGCATAGAGGTCGCCTCGGTGGCGGTGGTCGTCATGGACGGCTCAGTGTGGTGCGTGGAAGGCTGGGTGTGCCGTGTTGCGGGTTCCGTATGGCGGGTGGTTTCCGTGATATGGGTGGTCACGGTGGGGCCGACTGTCTCTTCAACGGGTCTGCGGCGGCAGCCGGTGAAAAGGGTCGCGACCATCAGGCAGCACAGTGCTGCGCATGCGTATTTTCGCATTTTTTCATTCCTCCTGTTGTAAAATGGGGTTCCGCAGCTATTATGTGCGCCGTGTGAAAAAATAGACTGGGAATTGCGGCCATGGAAATGCGGTTAGCGAAAGCTAACTCGAAAGTTGGGAAAATCCTGGTTTATGTGTTGATTTTTGCGGAATTTCCTTGTATAATGTTTGCGTCAATAATTTTGCAAGGAGAGTTTTACATATGAAGAAGCTCGCTGTTAAAAAGGGTTCCCAGTGCATGGCCTGCCTGCAGTGCGTTCAGTCCTGCTCCGAGGCTTTTTATAAGGAGTTCCACCCCGACTATTCCTGCATCCAGATCGTTGCGGGCAAGAACGGTGACCCGAAGGTCAACACCTGCATCCAGTGCGGCAAGTGCATGAAGGCCTGTGAGCATGGCGCCATCACCCAGAACCCCAAGACCGGCGTTTACATGATCAACAAGAAGAACTGCGTTGGCTGCGGCAAGTGTGTGGAAGCATGCCCCATGAAGGTCATGGTCCACAAGGAGGACAGCCCCGTTTCCAAGTGCATCGCCTGCGGTATCTGCGTCAAGGCTTGCCCCATGGAGATTCTGGAAATCGTCGAAAAGTAAAGACTGCCTTTACTGCGGGCCCGGTTTTGCCGGGCCTGCTTTTTTATTTCGGAAATTTAAGAAAGGAATAATTGCATATTTGTTCGTTATGTGATATAGTATTTTAGATATGATATACCCGGAGGCGTTTATGACTGAATTGACTGAACTGCAGCAGAAGATGGCGGCACTGGTGCCGGACTGCGAGCTGAAGTGGAATGAGCCTATGAGCCGCCACACCTCCTTCCGCATTGGCGGTGGGGCGGAGGTTTTTGCCTGCCCGAAAACACCCGGTGAACTGGCGCAGGTGCTGGGCGCTGCTGCTGAGTTGGGTGTGAAGCCCGCAATTCTCGGCGCGGGAACCAATGTTTTGGCCCCTGATGAGGGATTGGCGGGAATCGTGGTCTGCCTGAAGGACGGTCTGGACGGCATTGAACTGCTGGATGAGACCCGTATTCAGGTGATGGCGGGCGTGACTATGACCCGGGCTGCGGTATATGCTGCAAATCATGGACTTGGCGGCATGGAGTTTGCCCACGGCATTCCCGGTACGGTCGGCGGCGGCGTTTATATGAACGCGGGCGCTTACGGCGGGGAGATCAAGGATATTTGCGAAAGTGTGCAGATCATGGACTTTTCCGGAAATATTCGGGAATTATCCAATGAAGAAATGGGATTTTCTTACCGGCACAGCGTCCTGGAGGAATGTCACGCCATTGTGATCTGCGCCACCTTCCGGCTGGAGAAAGGGGATACCGAAGCGGTTCGCGGGAAAATGCGGGAGCTGCAGGCCAAGCGCTCTGCTTCCCAGCCGCTGGACCTGCCCTCTGCCGGTTCGGCATTCAAGCGGCCTGTGGGCGGCTATGCCGCGGCATTGATCGACCAGGCTGGGCTGAAGGGCTTCCGGGTGGGCGGCGCGGCAGTTTCGGAGAAACACGCGGGCTTTGCCGTGAATCTGGGCGGCGCCACTGCTGATGATGTGAAGAAGCTGCTGCAAAGTGTGTCGGATACCGTATGGGAAAAGTCCGGCATCCGGCTGGAGCCGGAGATCCGCATCTGGTAATATAAAAAGAAGGAGGGCCATTATGGCCGTTTCATTTGCTGCTGCGGCTAAGGCAGAGGTCTGCCGGGCCGTCCCCAATAAGCACTGCTGCGCACTGGCGGAGTGCTTCGGAATATTGCTGTTTTGCAATAGTTTTACCCCGGATAACATTCGAATCGTCACAGAAAGCCGGGAATTTGCATACAATCTGCCTAAATTATTCCAGAAAGCCTTTGGCGTGGAATTTGATTCCTTTCCCAGCCTGCAGGCTCCGGGCAAGCTGGTTTTCCAGATCAATGACCCGGAAAAGATCGCGCTTGTTATGAATGCCTTCGGCTTTGATGCCCAGGATATTCTGGCTCTTCATGTGAATATGCCCGTTGTGGAGGAGGAGTGCTGCAAAAACGCATTCCTGCGGGGCGCGTTTTTAGCCGGCGGCAGTGTGACGGACCCTGCCAAGGGCTACCATCTGGAGATCACCACCACCCACAGCGCCGTGGCAGGGGAGACCTGGATTCTCATGGGGGAAGTCATGGGCTTTTATCCCAAGAGCGCCCAGCGGGGCGGCAGCCGCATTCTGTATCTGAAGCAGAGCGAGCAGATCAGCGACTGTCTGACCTTCCTGGGAGCGCCGGTGGCTGCCATGGGCATCATGGAAGCCAGACTGGAAAAGGAACTGAACAACAAGGTCAACCGCCGCTGCAACTGCGACGATGCCAATACATCCAAGGTGGTGGAGGCTGCCCAGGAGCAGCTTGCCGCCATCCGCATCCTGAAAGCACAGGTTGGGCTGGACAACCTGCCTGAAAAGCTGCGTCAGGCAGCAAAAGCCCGGGAGGAGCATCCGGAGGCATCTCTGACGGAGCTTGCCGCTATGATGGAGCCGCCCATCACCAAGCCTGCCATGAACCACCGGCTGAAAAAGCTGGTGGAATTATCGAAGGAGACTGTAAAATGAGCTTTGTGCATCTTCATGTCCATACGGAATACAGCCTTCTGGACGGCGCATGCAGGATCAATGGGATCATGGACCGGGTGAAGGAATTGGGCCAGAGCGCTATTGCCATCACC
>CAZHEG010000087.1:0-5238 GCA_964531435.1 uncultured Oscillospiraceae bacterium
CCCTGGTGGGCACGATTTTGTTTATTACGCCCCAATACCAGGCCAAGGCCATGTTCTATGTGAATAACAATTCCCTTTCTCTGGGAGAGGCTTCCTTAAGCATTACCTCTTCGGATATTTCCGCTTCCAAGAGCCTGGTCAATACTTATATCGTCATTCTCAACACCAGAGAGTCGCTGAATGACGTCATCGATTATGCCGGTGTGGACCGTACCTACGGCGAGCTGGTGGGGATGATCGCCGCCGAATCGGTGAATTCCACCGAGATCTTCCAGGTGGTGGTCACCAGCCCGGATCCTGCCGAGGCGGAAAAGATCGCCAATGCCATTGCCTACATCCTGCCCAAGCGGATCTCCAGCATCATTGAGGGAACCTCCGCGAAGGTGGTTGACTCCGCGGTGCTGCCCGGCTCCGCCAGCTCTCCCAACTATACGAAGAATACCATGATCGGCTTTGTGGTTGGCCTGGTGCTGATGGCTGCCATCATCGCCATCCGGGAGATCCTGGACGTGACCATTCGGACGGAGGAGGACGTGGCCCACAGCTGTGCCCATCCGGTTCTGGCAGCCGTGCCGGACATGAACGCCCGCTCCAAGGGGAGCTACTACTCCTACGGCGGCAAGGGTGCTTATGCCAAAAAAGCCCCCGGCAATTCCACGGAAGTGGAGCTGGTGGGCGGAAAGATCAGCTTTGCGGCGGCGGAATCCTACCGTTTGCTTCGCACCAAGCTGCTGTTCTCCTTTGCTGACGAGGGCGATTGCCGCGTCATCGGCGTGTCCAGCGCCCTGGTGGGCGAGGGCAAGAGCCTGACCGCGGTCAATCTGGCCTACGCCATGTCCCAGCTGGCGGGGACCCGGGTGCTGCTGATCGACTGCGATATGCGCCGTCCCTCTGTTCCGGATAAGATCCCGGTCAAGAAGGCCCCCGGCCTTTCTGATTACCTGTCGGGTCAGATTCGGGAGGACTACCTGTTCCAGAAATGCGGAATGGTGGGCGCGGAAAATGCCTTCGATGTGATCTCTGCCGGCCGCATGCCCCCCAACCCCATGGAGCTATTGAGCTCTGACCGGATGCAGAAGCTGGTGGACGGCCTGCGGGGAAGCTATGACTACATCATCCTGGACCTGCCGCCTGTTGGCGCGGTCAGCGATGCCCTGGCGGTATCCAAGCTGACAGACGGTATGCTGCTGGTGGTTCGCCAGAACTTCTGCGACCGCAATTCCCTGGGCGCTGCCGTGCAGCAGCTGCACTTCATGGAGGCCAAGATCCTGGGCATCGTGTTCAACGGCATGAGCGAGGATGGTGCCAAGTACAGCTCCCGCTATTACAAGGAATACTACAAGCGCTATGACCGCCGTTACTACCAGAAGCGCAGCGCCAGCTACCCCGTGGACCTGACCGCGAAGGCCAAGGGTGAAAACGAGGAGTAAGCCATGGCTGCGGTGATGGATTTTCACAGCCATATCCTGCCGGGCATCGACGATGGCAGCGAAACGGTGGAACAGTCCATGGAAATGCTGCGCATGGAGTGGGAGCAGGGCATCCGCCATGTGGTTGCCACCCCCCATTTCTATCCCCGGCATGACACCCTGGAGCAGTTTCTGTCCCGGCGGGACCGGGCGGAGGAGCTGCTGCGCCGGGAGATGGAGGGGCAAGCCGATATGCCCCGGCTCAGCGTGGGCGCGGAGGTATACTGGTTCCGCGGCCTCAGCCAGTCGGATCTGGTGCCCCGGCTGACCCTTCAGGGAAAGAAGTGCATCCTGATCGAGATGCCCCATGCCCCTTGGCCCGATGCGGTCTATGAGGAGCTGAAGGAGATCTGGACCCGGTGGGGCATCATCCCTGTGGTGGCCCATATCGAGCGGTATATCACCCCCCTTCGGGCGGGGGAGACCATGAAGCGCCTGGCGGAGCTGCCGGTGCTGGTGCAGTCCAACGCGGAATTTTTCCTGGAGCGGTCCACATCCGCCCTGGCTATGAAAATGCTGAAGGCCGACCAGATCCAGCTCCTTGGCTCAGACTGCCACGATCTTTCCAGAAGAAAACCCAATTTGGGCCCTGCCCTGGAGCTGATTCAGCGAAAGCTGGGGGAGGGACCCATTAAAGAAATTCAACGTTATGAACGCCTGGTCATGGGCAGAAATAACAGAACGGAGTGAGGTCATGAAAAAGTTCATTTGCCTGCTTGCGGCTATCGCGGTGATCGCCTGCATGACAACGGCTGTCTTTGCCGACACGGGCAGCTTTGTGCCCAGCATCACCTACAAGGACGGCCCCGATATTGAAAGCGCGGTCCTGGAAGGGGAGGATGTTTCCGCCTGCCTGATCGTCACCTCCATTACAGGAGCCCGGGAGCAGTCCACTGACATCACCCAGGCGGCACGGGATCTGCTGCTGCAGGTCTACGAGGATCTCAGCAGCGGTGATATGAAGCTGCCCATTGAGAATGATTATGTGATTCGGGAGCTGGTGGACGTCAGCTTCCTTCGGACCACTTGCGAACAGGCCGGCCATGGCCATATGCAGTGGCTGGATCAGGAGAATACCTCCGTCACCGTCCGGTTTGATCTGGGCGTGGATGCCGATGCCACCGTCACTGTAATGACCTACCGGGACGGTGTGTGGGAGCCTATCGAGAGCGTTACCAATCTGGGTGACGGCACGGTGGTCTGCGTGTTTGAGCACCTGTGCCCCGTTGCCTTCTGCGTGGAGACCGAAAAGACCTCCGGCGGAGATACGCCCTCTCCCACCGGCGACGGTATCGGGCTGTGGGTGGCGCTGATGGCAGTGTCCGCTGCCGCGGTGGTGACCCTGCGCCGCAGATACGCTGCTTAATTTGAGAAACAACAGGTAGGGTGAAATGCTATGAAAAAGGGAAAGCACAGAAAAGACCTTATGTTTATCGCACTCATCCTGATCCTGGTGCTTGTGATGCTTTACTGTGGGCTCCAGATCCTGGAGTCCACAGTTTTATCTACCGGGCAGGGGAGCGGCGAGACCGTTGCGTCCAAGACCGTCACCTATAACGGGGTGGATTATTTCCCACGGCAGGACATCACCGTGGTCATGGTGCTGGGCATTGACCAGTACGGCCCGGTGGAGGACAGCGGGACCTATACCAACCCCGGCGCGGCGGATATGGTGGCCCTGGTGATCCTGGATGAGCAGGCTGAAAGCGTCAGCATGCTGTACCTGAACCGTGACACCATGCTGTCCGTCCCGGTGCTGGGCATCGGCGGCAAGCAGGCAGGCACCTGGTTCGGGCAGCTGGCCCTGGCCCATACCTACGGCAGCGGCCTGGCGGACAGCTGCGAAAATACCCGCAAGGCGGTGTCGGATTTCCTGGGCGGGCTCCACATCGATTACTATGTATCCATGAATATGGATGCCATCGCCATCCTGAATGATGCCGTGGGGGGCGTTACGGTGAATGTCACCGAGGATTTTTCCCAGGTGGACGAAACCATCACCCTGGGCGAGCTTACCCTGAACGGCCAGCAGGCCATCAACTATGTCCGCACCCGTAAGGACGTGGGCGACCAGCTGAACCTGTCCCGCATCGAGCGGCAGAAGGAATACCTGACCTCCTTCGGCGAGGCCCTCGCCGGGAAGCTGGAAAGCGATGGAGAGTTCGCCGTGAAGGCCTATGAGCAGGTCAGCCAGTACATCGTGACCGACTGCTCCGCTGCCACCATCAGCGGCCTGATGAGCCGTTACAGCAATTATGCCATCGGGCAGATCGTCACCCCCCAGGGCGAAAATGTCATGGGCGAAACCTATTACGAATTCTACGCCGACGAGACCGCCCTTTGGGAGCTGGTGCTGAGCCTTTTCTACGCTCCCAAGTAATCCATTTCCCCGGAGGAAACCCATGAATGTGATCCAGCAGGGTATCATCACCCTTTTAAAGTGCGCCATTACGGGGCAGTGCCTTCCGCTGCCGGAGGGCTTTGACCTGGAGCGGGCCTATCCCGTGATCCGGCGCCACCATATGATCCCGCTGGCCTATGAGGGAGCGGTGAACTGCGGCCTGGACCGGAACCACCCGGTGATGAAGAAAATGTTCGCCGGATGCTGCCGCGCCACACTGTACAGCGAGGGCCAGCAGCGCCAGGCAGAGCGGATCTTCGCCGCTTTCGATGCCGCGGGCATTGACTATATGCCCCTGAAGGGCTGCGAGATGAAGCCCCGCTATCCCCGCCCGGAGCTGCGGATGATGGGGGATGCCGATATCCTGATCCGCCTGGAGCAGTATGACCGGGCGGTGCCCATTATGGAGGAGCTTGGCTTTGACCGGGGCGAGGAAACGGACCATGAGCTCCCCTGGTCTGCCCCGGAGCTGAAGGTGGAGCTGCACAAGCACCTGATTCCCACCAACAACACCGATTTTTACCCCTATTTCGGCACCGGCTGGGACCGGGCCCACCCCCGCGGCGGCTGCCGGTACGGCATGACGCCGGAGGATGAATTTATCTACCTGCTGACCCATTTCGCCAAGCACTACCGGGACGGCGGAATCGGCTGCCGCCATGTGGTGGATCTCTGGGTCTACCGCCGCTGCACGGCTCTGGATGAAGGCAGGATCCGCGCCGAGCTGGAGAAGCTGGGCCTGCTGATCTTCTATGACCACACCCTGGCCCTGCTGGAGGCCTGGTTCGCCGGCGGCCCTATGACGGAAATGGCATCGGTGATGACCGCCTACATTTTTTCCAGCGGCAGCTGGGGAGTGGATGAGTCCCGTGCCCTTTCCCAGGTGGTGAATTCCCCCAGGATGTCCGGGCGGCTGGGCTATCTTTTGTGGATGGCGTTCCCCAGTGTGGAGCTGCTGCGGGGAAAGTACACCGTCCTGAAAAAGGCGCCCTGGCTGCTGCCTGTGGTGTGGATCGTCCGGCCCTTCTATAAGCTGCTGTTCGAGGCTCCCACCCTGAAGCGCCGGCAGCGCAGCCTGGCGGCCATGAGCCGGGAGAATTTGCGCGAGCGCAGGCAGATGCTGCGGCTGCTGGGCCTGGAGCTCTGAGCTTGTGTAAAAAAAGTTACATTTTGTTAAAATTGGGTATTGATATTTCTTGTTAGTTGTGGTATTATCACTACACAGGAAAGCAGGGCTGGTGCGCGAGCAAAATGTCCCGTAGCTGCCCTGAAAAAATGAAAATGAAAGGATACGATTCCAATGAAAATGAAATCCACCGGCGGCTTCACTCTGGTTGAGCTGATTGTCGTCATCGCAATTCTGGCCAT
>CAZHEG010000088.1:0-5195 GCA_964531435.1 uncultured Oscillospiraceae bacterium
CCCTGATCCAGGATACCATCCACCCCTTCTGCCGCAGGATCACAGCCCAGGACGGCACCGTGAAAAATGACGGCAGCCGGAATTTCACCGTGGAGGAGCTGCTGCGGATGGACTGGCTCTGCGAGAATGTGGAGGGAACCATCCCGGAATTTGAGGAGTGCCTGCCCTATGCCCGGCCTCTGGTGCGCCAGCAGGGCATCCACCGGCAGCGGATCCCCAAGGAGAAGGAGGGCGATCTGTGAAAATTCTCGTTGTATCCGACGAAGAGTGCCCTGCCCTGTGGAATGAATGCGCCAAGGCGCGGCTGCGGGAGTACGACCTGATCATCTCCTGCGGCGATCTGAAGGCGGACTACCTGTCCTTTTTGGTGTCCCTGGCCCGGTGCCCGGTGCTGTATGTCCACGGCAACCATGATACGGGCTATTCCCGCCGCCCGCCGGAGGGCTGCGACTGCATCGACGGCAAGGTGGTCACCTATAACGGGGTGCGGATCGCCGGACTGGGCGGCTGCCGCCGCTATCATCCCGGCGCCCACCAGTATACGGACAAGCAGATGCGCAGCCGCATCCGCAAGCTTTGGCTTCCCCTGCTCCGCACCCGGGGCGTGGATATCCTGGTGACCCATTCCCCCGCCGAGGGGCTGGGGGATGACCCGGATCCGGCCCACCGGGGCTTTGGGGCGCTGAAGGATTTTTTGGACCGCTACCAGCCAAAATTCATGCTTCACGGACACGTGCATCTGCGCTATAATATCAACAAGCCCAGAATGCTCCGCTACGGCACCACCACCATCATCAACGCCTCGGAGCGTTATGTGCTGGAGCTGGAGGACCGCCCGGTGGGGCCCCGGCAGAAAAATACGGTTCTCTGGAAGAACGGCCAGCCGAAGCTGCCGGAAATCGATTACGGAAAAGGTGAACAATATGTTTGAAGGCTATTCCCCGGAAACTGTGGATTTCCTTTGGGGCATCCGCATGAACAACAACCGGGAGTGGTTCCTGGAAAATAAATCGAATTACGTCAAATATCTCTATGAGCCCACCAAGGCTCTGGGGGCGGAGCTGTTCCAGCCCTTCCTGGAGCATTCCGGCACCCTGCTGAAGGTCAGCCGCATCTACCGGGACGCCCGGCTGCACCACCCCCTGCCCTATAAGGAGAGCCTGTGGATCTGCATCCGCCAGGATGTGCAGTGGTGGGGAGAAAACGGATGCCTGTTTTTTGAGATCAATCCCGAGGGCATCGACTACGGCTTCTTCATCTGGAAGCCCCGCCCCGCTGTTATGAAGGAGTTCCGCCGGCGCATCGCCGCCGAGCCGGCCAAATTCCTGGAGATGATCGAAAAGGTGGAGTCCTCCACCGGCCTTACCGTCACCGCCCAGGAGTATAAGCACCCGGAAAAATGCCCCGACCCCGCCCTGGAGCGGTTCTACCGTTGGAAGGACCGGCTGGACTGCACCGTCCACGAGGATTTTTCCGAGGCCACCTTCGGCCCGGAGCTGGCGGACCGGGTCCGGGAGCTTTTCGTGAAGCTGACCCCGCTTTATGACTATTTTAATCAGTTCGCGATTTGAAAATGCAGGCGGATGATATCCGCCCCTGCGATACTCATTTCATAGAGATCGATAAACTGAAGCCTGAAACAACATTCCAAGCAAGGGAGATATGAAATATGAAAAAGACGATCTTTACCGGCATGGGCACTGCCATCATCACCCCCATGACCCCTGAGGGCATCGACTACGATTCCCTGGGCCGCCTGATCGAATTCCAGATCGAAAGCGGCATCAACGCCATCGTGGTCATGGGTACCACCGGCGAAAATGCCACCATCGAGCCGGAGGACCAGACCAAGGTCATTGCCTACACCGTGGAGAAGGTGGCGGGCAGGGTGCCTGTCATTGCCGGCACCGGCACCAACAATACCGAGCACGTGCTCCACAATACCCGCAATGCCTGCGCGGCGGGCGCTGACGCGGTGCTGGTGGTGACCCCCTACTATAATAAGGCCACCCAGTCCGGCCTGATCGCCCATTTCACCGCCGTGGCAGACGTGTCCACCGTTCCGGTGGTCCTCTATAACGTCCCCGGACGCACCGGCTGCGGCCTGCAGCCCAAGACGGTGGCGAAGCTCGCTGAGCATCCCAACATCGTGGCCCTGAAGGAGGCCACCGGCAACATGGCCCAGATGGTGGAGCTGCGCCGCCTGTGCGGTGACAAGCTGGATATCTACTCCGGCGAGGATGCCCTGACGGTTCCCATGATGGCCATGGGCGGCAAGGGCACCATCAGTGTGCTGAGCAACGTGGCACCCCGGGAGTCCGTCGCCATGACCGACGCCTGCCTGGCGGGCGATTACGTCACCGCCGCGGCCTGGCAGTGTAAGCTGCTGCCCCTGATCGATGCTTTGTTCAGCCAGGTCAATCCCATCCCCGTGAAGGCCGCCGCCGCTGCCATGGGCTACTGCCAGGATTACCTGCGCATGCCCCTGACCCCCATGGAGGAGCCCTACCGCTCCAAGCTGATGGAGGAAATGAGAAAGCTGGGGCTCATCGGATGAGGGCCGTGCTTTGGGGCGCCAACGGCGCCATGGGTAAGCTGATCGGCGGGATCCTGGGCGGTGAAGTGGCCGGACGGGTCAGCATCGACGGCTGCGACGGCGCTGCCGTCAGCGGCGGGGCGCTGGGTGCCGTGGGTGCGGACATGGTCATCGATTTCTCCCACCATACTGCCATTGCCGGGGTGCTGGAATACGCCCGGGCCAACCGCTGCGCCGCGGTCATCGGCACCACCGGACATACGCCGGAGGAAAAGGAGCTGATCCGCGCTGCCGCGGAGGAGATCCCCGTGTTCTTCTCCGGCAATATGAGCCTGGGCATCGCGGTGCTGTGCCGCCTGGCCCGGGAGGCTGCCGGATATTTCCCCGACGCGGATATCGAGATCCTGGAGATCCATCACAACCGCAAGGTGGATGCCCCCAGCGGCACCGCCCATATGCTCTTCAACTCCATTAAGGAGGTCCGCCCCGGCGCGGTGGAGCACTGCGGCCGGGCCGGTGAGGGCAAGCGCGGGAAAGACGAGATCGGCGTGGCATCGCTGCGGCTGGGCAATGTGGTGGGCGTTCACGAGGTCCACATCAGCACCGGCACCCAGACCCTGGTGCTGCGGCATGAGGCCGTTACCCGGGCCATGCTGGCGGAGGGCGCGGTGGCCGCGGCACGGTTTATGGAAAACAAGGGGCCGGGCCTGTACAACATGGAGGATATGCTGAAAACACCGGAGGTCAAGGAATGAACGTTTGGTATATGAACGGCGCGGGAAATGATTTCATGGTCATGGACGCCCGGAACGGAAATTATGATTTTGAAGCCCTGGCGATTGAGTTATGTAAACTTACCGGGGCCGACGGCTTCATGGCGGTGGATCACTCCACGGAAGCGGATTTCCGCCTGCATTTTTACAACGCCGACGGCAGCCGGGGCGAGATGTGCGGCAACGGCGCCCGCTGCATCTGCCGCTATGCCTACGAGCACGGCATCGCGGGGGAGGACATGACCGTCCAGACCGACGCGGGCATCGTTTACGGACGCCGCCTGTCGGAGAGCATCTACCGGGTGCGGCTGAACAATCCCGGCATTGTGGACCTGACCCGCAAGGGGGATGTGGCCTACATCGAGCTGGGCAGCCCCGGTGTGCCCCACGCGGTGGCCCATGTCCCCGGCCTGAGCTGGGAGGACCGGGACAAGCTCCGGGACTACGCCCGGGGCCTGCGGCATGACCCCGCCTTCCCCAAGGGTGCCAACGCCAACCTCTTTGACTGGGTGGACAGCACCACGGTGCGGATCCTCACCTTCGAGCGGGGCGTGGAGGATTATACCCTGGCCTGCGGCACCGGAAGCGCTTCCACCGCCGCGGTGCTGTGGCTCCGGGGCATGGTCCCCGGCGGCTACCTGACGGTGAAGAACCCCGGCGGCGACCTGGCGGTCACTGTGGCAGGCGGCTCCAATGTGGAGGAGCTGTTCCTGGAGGGCCCCACCGAGGTGGTCCGGGAAATGGAAGTCTGAGCTTTTTCGGCGGTGATTGACTTTTCGCCGAAACAGTGGTATGCTTTATTCAATCATTTTCTACCGAAAGGACAGATCCCATGAGCTTTACTTATCGCGGCCTGAAGGCCGAGCTGAACCGCCATACCGTCACCGATGAAGAGGTGATGCACCAGCTGGAGCGCCTGCGCCAGCAGAATCCCCGCTATGCCGAGGTCAATGACCGCCCCACCCAGCTGGGTGACGAGATCATCCTGGACTACGCGGGCTACTGCGGCGAAGAGCAGTTTGCCGGCGGCACCGCCGAGAACCAGACCCTGGTGCTGGGCAGCGGCATGTTTATCCCCGGTTTCGAGGAGCAGCTGGTGGACAAGGTCCCCGGCCAGCAGGTCACGGTGAAGGTCACCTTCCCCCAGCAGTACCATTCCCAGGAGCTGGCAGGCAGGGAGGCCCGGTTTGAATGCACCGTCAAGGCCATCCGCACCAAGTCCGAGTACGCCCTGGACGATACCTTCGCCAAGGAAGTGGGCGGCTGCGGCACCTTTGAGGAAATGCAGGAGAAGCTGCGGGAGAGCCTGCAGGATTACACCGATGGCCGGGGCGAGATGGACCTGCAGGACCGCCTGCTGCGCCAGGCTGCCATGACCATGGACTTCGAGCCCACCCAGGAGCAGATCGAGGCAGAGCTGGATGAGCAGATGAATAACATCAGTGCCCAGCTGGCCCAGCAGGGCCTGACCCTGGAGATGTACTGCTCCTTCATGAACACCACCCAGGAGAAGCTCCGGGAGGATGCCCGGGCCAACGCCGTTATGAGTGTCCGCATCCAGGCCGCCATCGAGCTGGTGGTGGAGCTGGAGGGTCTGCAGGCTTCCAAGGAGGAGATCGGCGAGGCTGTGGCCCTGATCGCCCGCCAGAATAATATGACCCTGGAGCAGCTGAAGCCCTACTACGATGCCGAATTTGAGGCTGCTGTGGTTCGCAGCGTGCTGACCAGCAAGGTCATGAAGCTGATCCGGGACAACGCCGAGATCACCGAGTGCTGATATTTACCGGGACGCGCCCCAGGCGCGCCCCGGTTTCTTGCGGGGAATTGGGGGTTATCTTACGGTTACCACAAGAGTTGTCATCCCGAGGGTCGCGCAGCGAAGTCGA
>CAZHEG010000089.1:0-5054 GCA_964531435.1 uncultured Oscillospiraceae bacterium
CTCTTGCCTTGCGCTCCTTGGAGCCGGCATTTTCACCCACCACCACATAGGTGGTCTTTTTCGACACAGAGCCTGCGGCCTTGCCGCCCAGAAGCTCGATCTTTTCCGTTGCTTCGTCCCGGGTGAATTTGGTCAGCGCGCCGGTCAGCACGAAGGTCATCCCGGCAAACCGGGCATCGGAAACGGTGCGCTTGCTTTCAAAATTCACACCGGCGGCCCGGAGCCGCTCCACCATGTGCCGGGACTGGGGCTGGGCGAACCAGTCCGCAATGGATTTGGCGGTGACGGCGCCCACATCAGGGACCTCCGTCAGCTCTTCCTCGCCGGCATTCATCAGATTATCCAGGTTGCCGAACCGGGATGCCAGGATCTTTCCGGTCTTGGCGCCCACCTGGCGGATTCCCAGGGCGTAGATCAGGCGGGAAACATCCCGCTCCTTGCTTTCTTCGATGGCATCAAGAAGCTTCTGAGCCGCCTTGCCGCCCTTTTGCCAAAGGGACTTTAGCTCCTCCAGGCTCAGGTAATAAATATCTGCCGGGGAGCGGACAAAGCCCTTTTCGATCAGGGCATCCACAATGGCGCTGCCAAGGCCCTCAATGTCCATGGCGTCCCGGCTGACGAAGTGGGCAATGTTCCGGCTGAGCTGGGCGGGACATTCCGCACCGGTGCACCGCAGGAACGCGCCATCCTCATCCTTGACGGTCGCCGCGCCGCAGACCGGGCATTTATCAGGAAGCATATAGGGCACGGTACCATCGGGACGTTTGGAAAAATCCACTTCCAGAATTTCGGGAATGATCTCGCCGGCTTTGCGGATGCTCACCGTATCACCAATGCGGATGTCCCGGCTGGAAATGAAATCCTGAT
Organism: uncultured Oscillospiraceae bacterium; assembly: GCA_964531435.1. Taxonomy (GTDB): domain Bacteria; phylum Bacillota; class Clostridia; order Oscillospirales; family Oscillospiraceae; genus Faecousia. Next base: position 868 of record CAZHEG010000089.1, read on the forward strand.
TGTGAAGTGTTGCGTTGGTCACTGTGGTGCCCGCCAGGCGGACAGGACGCACCACGGCCTTGGGGGTCAGGACACCGGTCCTTCCCACCTGCACCACAATATCCTCCACCACAGTGGGCTTGATCTCCGGCGGATATTTGTATGCAGCTGCCCATTTGGGGAATTTGGCTGTGGTGCCCATCCGCTGACGCTGGGACAGCAGATCCACCTTGATCACCGCGCCGTCAATATCGCAGGTGAGCTCCTCCCGGTTTTCGTTGATGGAGAATACACATTCCAGAAGTGCCTGCGCATTGGTGTGCATCCAGTGGGGCACCACCTTAAAGCGGAGATCCTCCAGATACTTTAGAGACTGGGCATGGGTGTCAAAGGTGACACCCTCCGCCAGCTGAACGTTGAAAATAAAAATATCCAGTCCGCGGCTTGCGGCGATCTTCGGATCCAGCTGACGCAGGCTGCCCGCGGCGGCGTTGCGGGGATTGGCGAAGAGCGGCTTGCCCTCGGCCTCCTGGCGCTCGTTCAGGGCGTGGAAGCTCTTCTTCGGCATAAAGACCTCACCACGGACGATGAGCCGCCGGGGTGCTCCCTCCAGCTTCATGGGGATGGAGCGGATGGTTTTTAAATTTTCCGTGACGTCCTCGCCCACATTACCGTCACCTCTCGTGGCGCCCCGGACGAAAACGCCGTTTTCATATTCCAGGGCAACGGAAAGGCCATCGATCTTGGGCTCCACGGAAAATACGGTATCGGGATAGGCCTGCAGCGTTCCCGTGAGGAAATCTGTCAGCTCCTCCGGGGAAAACACATCCTGAAGGCTCATCAGGGGCACGGGGTGGGTATATTTTTCAAATTTGCTCAGGGCTTCGCCGCCTACCCGCTTGGTGGGTGAATTGGGCTGGGCAAGGTCCGGGTGTTCCTTCTCCAGCTCCTCCAGCTCCCGCAGCAGCCGGTCGTATTCAAAGTCCGGCATGGTGGGCGCGTCCTGAACGTAGTAAAGGTAATTTGCTTCATTCAGAAGGGCGGTAAGCTCCTCAATTCTCTGTTTGGGATCCATGTTATCCTCCGGTCTGTAAAAGTGTGTCAGGCACTTCCCCGACGATAATGGTCTCAGCAACCACCACCTGGCTGCTGACGGTAAAGCTTTCTGTATTGCCCAGCACCAGGATGGCAACGTCAACACTGACCTCCATGGTAAGCTGGTGCAGGGTCTGGTTGATGCCGGCCTGGGTAAATTGGCTGAAAAAAGCGGCATCCGAATTGCGGATGGAAAGAATCCGCACCGGGATATCCGGCCCCCGCTCCGACAGCAGCTCCGGCAGGAACAGGTCGCCCAGCGGAATACCAAGACGTTCCGTGTCCATCGCCAGAATCTCATCGTTGATCAGGTTCAGGATGGCTGTTTTCAGCCGGTTTACCTCGCTCATATTGGTTTTCAGGGCGGTGATGCGTCCGTTCAGATCCTTCTCAAAATAGACGATGCGGTCGTACTGAATATTCCCGGTGACGATCTGCCGGTCAATGGCGTCATTGATCAGGTCGGATGTGGCATTTCGGACCTGGGTTTCCGCCAGGGTCAGAATGGTATCCGTGTACCGTCCGCGAAACAGCGCAAGCAAAGCCAGCGCCGCCGCCAGAAGAATGCAGAACCACCTGATGAATGCAGAGCGAAATCTGCGCATAGGATCACCTCTTGCAAGCCTATGCAGGATCAGATGTGATTATAGCTTTTTCATATGGGCAGATGCGGTTTTTGCCATGAGTTTTTTGGTTCCAATGTTGTCAAAGGCGATCTCAAGCAGTGCGTCGCCGCCCATTTTCAGCACAGACAGCACCATGCCCCGGCCGAATGCGGTGTGCTCCACCATGTCGCCCTTGTTCAGCTCCACGGCGGGACCTGCCGTGCTGGGGGCCGGCTTGGAGGAAAACTCCGTCCTGACTGCCCTGGGCTGATAGGCGTATTGGTTCCAGCCGTAGCCATAGTCATCGCCGTAGCCTGGGCGTTTCGGTGCGGAAGTCCCCTTGCGGACAATATCCGCCTCCGGCAGCTCCTTGATGAAGCGGGATGCCATAGCCGCATTGGTTCGGCCGTAGAGCATCCGCTGCCGGGCGTGGGATATGGTCAGGGTCTGCTTAGCCCGGGTAATGGCAACATAGCACAGCCGCCGCTCCTCCTCCATCTCCTCATGGTCACCGATGGAGCGCATGCCGGGAAACAGCCCGTCCTCAAATCCCACCAGGAAAACGTGGGGGAATTCCAGACCCTTGGAGGAATGCATGGTCATCATCACCACCGCATCGTCGGAGGCGTTATACTCCTCAATGTCGGTATAGAGGGCGATCTCCTCCAGGAAGCCTGCCAAGGTGGGGGCTTCGGAATTTTCCACATAGGAAATGATGCTGGATTTTAATTCCCGAACGTTTTCCAGTTTGGTCTTGCTTTCTTCCGTATCCTTCTTCTGGAGCATATCGGCGTAGCCGGAACGGATCAGCAGCTCATCATAAAAGGCGGGCAGCTCCATTCCATCCTCCAGCAGCTGGGCCAGTTCCTCGATCAGCTTGGAGAAACGGAGGAATTTTTCCGCGTTCTTCTGCAGCGGGCCGTAGGAATAGGGATCCGCTACCACATCATAAAGGGGCTTTCCCTCTGCCGCAGCCATGCGGCGGGCCTCCTCCAGGGTTTTCGCGCCCAGGGCCCGGGGCGGATTATTGATGATGCGGTTCAGCCGCAGATCATCCGCCCGGTTATTGATGACGCACAGGTAGGCAAGCATATCCTTGACCTCCGCCCGGTCAAAGAAGCGGGTGCCGCCGATGATCCGGTACGGAATGCCGTTGCGCTTGAAGGCATATTCCAGGGCGTTGGACTGGGCATTGGTGCGGTACAAAATGGCAAAATCCTTGAAGTTCTTTCCCTTTGATACGGAAAGGATCCTTCCGGCGATGTAATTTGCTTCTCCGCTTTCATCCGCGGCTTCATAAACCGTGACGGGACTGCCGGCACCGTTGGAGGTCCAGAGCCGCTTTCCCTTACGGCCCAGATTGTGGGCGATCACCGCATTGGCGGCGTTCAGGATCGACTGGGTGGAGCGGTAGTTCTGCTCCAGTCGGATGACCCGTGCACCGGAATACTGCTTTTCAAAATCCAGAATATTTTCGATGGTCGCGCCCCGGAAGCGGTAAATACTCTGATCATCGTCACCGACCACGCAGATATTCTCGTACCCGCCCGCCAGCAGGCTGGTCAGCAGATACTGCAGGTGGTTGGTATCCTGGTACTCGTCCACCAGAACATATTTGAACTTCCGCTGGTAATAGGTGCGGATGTCTTCGTTTTCCTGGAGCAGCCGAACCGTCAGCAGGATGATATCATCAAAATCAACGGCATTATTTTCCTTCAGCTTTGCCTGATACTTTTTATAGGCCCGGGCGATGGGAAGCATTCTTTGGTCACCGCAGCCGTCAGCGCGTTCATAGAGCTGATCCGGGGTGACCATTTTGTCCTTTTCCCGGCTGATGACATTCAGGATGGACCGGGCGGGAAAGGTCTTGTCGTCCAGGCCCATATCCTTGACGATCTCTTTCATGACCCGCTCCGAGTCAGCCGTATCATAGATCGTGAAATGGCGGTCATAGCCCAGCCGCTCGATATCCCGGCGCAGAATCCGGCAGCAGGCTGAGTGGAAGGTCATAGCCCAAATATCCTGGGCTTCGCTCCCGAGAATGCCCTCCAGGCGTTCCTTCAGCTCATTGGCAGCCTTGTTGGTAAAGGTGATGGCAATGATGTTCCAGGGTGCGGGAGGATCCATCCGGCAAAGCCCATCCGCACGGAAATAATCAAATTCCGTCATCTTCTCAGGGAGATTCTCCAGATATTCCACATCCTCTTCCGAGATGTGGTCCGGGACCAAATTGCTGTCACTGCCGCTGCCGAAGCGGATCAGATTGGCGATTCGGTGAATCAAAACGGTAGTCTTTCCGCTGCCGGCACCTGCCAGAAGGAGCAGCGGCCCTTCGGTGGTAAGGACAGCCTCCTGCTGCATATCGTTCAGCCGGGAAAACTGGCCTGCAATATAGCGCCGCCGGGCGGCGATGAACCTTGCTTCATATTCCTGCGTCATAATAGCACCTCACAAACAGTGCTTCTATTTTACCGCATTCGACGAGAAAGGTAAAGAGTTTTTTACGGA
>CAZHEG010000090.1:0-5039 GCA_964531435.1 uncultured Oscillospiraceae bacterium
GCGCCGGTGAGGATCTTGGCAAGCTCAGAGTCGCCGTCCAGGATCACCGTCTTTTCCGTGCCGGTGAGGCTGGCCTTCAGAGCGTCCAGCGCCAGAATGAACTCATAAAAATCCTTCTTATCCTCGGTATCGTAGGCGGCAGCCAGCAGGCGCATATATTCCGCCTCGCCCTCCGCCTCCAGCACCGCGGCCTGGGCCTTGGCATCGGAGATCAGGATGTTGACGGTCTTATCCACTTCGTTGCGGATCAGGCTGGCTTCCTTGTCGCCCTCGGCGGTGTACTTTTCCGCCATCTGGTTCCGCTCGGAGATCATGCGGGTATACACGGCATTCAGGTTGGAGTCGGGCAGGTCGAACTGCTTGATCTTCACATCCTCCACGGTGATGCCGTAGGAAGCGGCCTGGGCATTGACGGTCTCGGCGATGCCGTCGTAGATCTCGTTGCGCTCGGCGCCGTCATTCATATTGATGATGTCCGCCTGGGCCAGGGTGCCCATGGCAGTCTTGAGGGCGTTGTAGGTAATGGCGTTGAGCCGCTCCTCCGCCTTGGAGGTGGTGCCCAGTGCCCGGTAGAACTGCTGGGGATCGGAGATGGACCAGAGGATGTAGCAGTCCACGGTCATGTTCTGCTTGTCGCTGGTCAGCACCTCGCTGGGGGGAATGTCATAAAGCTGGGTGGCGCTGGAGTAGTATTCCACAGAGTCGATGAAGGGGATCTTGAAATGCAGGCCGGCATCGCCGGTGGTCTGCACGATCTCAGAAAAGCGGAACACGCAGGCGTACTGGTCCTCCCGGACGCTGTAAAAGGAATTCAGGGCGACCACCGCCAGCAAAACCACAATAATGGCAACGATAACAGTCTTTTTCATGATTTATTCTCCTCCTAACAGAGAGTCAAGGGGCAGCAGCATATCGATATCCTCGCCGGAGCCGGTGTTGATATACAGCTTCACACCGGGCAGGATCTCAGAAATGGCTTCGTAGTACATACGGCTGCGGGTGATCTCGGGATTTTGGGAATACTCGGTATACATGGCCTCGAACATGGCCACCGCCTCGATGGCTTCGTTGATGCGCTTCTGCTTCAGATACTCGGCGTTCTGCAGCAGCTGGTCCACCTGGGCCTCGGCGGCGGGGATCTGGGCGTTTTCGTAAGCCTTGGCGTCATTGACCACGGCCTCCGCCTTCTGCTTGGCGGTTTCCACAGCCTTAAATGCCTCGTTGACCTCGTCCGTGGGGGGCTCGGAGTCCTGGATGCGGACATCCACCAGGGTCAGGCCGATGTCATATTTCTCCAATATCTCCACCACCAGGTCCTTGACCTGCATCTGGATGTTTTCCTTGCCGTCGGTCAGCACCGCGTCCACGCTGGAGGAGCCAACCACGTTGCGGACCTGGCTCTGGATCAGGTTGCGCAGGATCAGCTCCGGGTCATTGGAGGAGAAGAGGTAGGCCACCGGATCGGTGATCTTATACTCCACAAAGAAATCCACATTGACGATGTTGTAATCGCCGGTGATCATGGTGGATTCGCTGGTATTGGTAATGGTGGAGCCGTTATCCATTGTGGTATAACCCAGCTCGATCTTCTGGTAGACGTTCACATCCACCTTGTAGACCTTCTGGATTCCCAGGGGCAGCTTGAAGTGCAGGCCCGCGTCGGTGATGTCCGTGACCTGGCCGAAGGTGGTGACCACCGCCTGCTGCTTGTCATCCACGGTGTACCAGCAGCTGGATGCCACCGCCAGCACCACCACAAGGGCGACAGCCAGGGTGATGATGTTTTTCAGCTTCTTCACATCCACGGGCTTGTTGGTCTTTTTCGGACCCGAGCCGTAGGAGTAGCTGTAATTGCCGTTATTTTCCATGATACATTTCTCCTTTTGTCATGTTTATTGCTTCATTTGATCCAGCATTTTTTCCGCCTGATATTTCAGCTGGGCGCTGACCCAGGCGGTGAGCATAGCGCGGAGCACCAGGATGAGCTTCTCCCGGGCGCCCTCCACCGGCTCCTGATACTCCCCGGCGATCTCCTCCAGGGCGTCATCCCAGCTCTGGGTGCCGCCGATGTAGCGGGCCTTCGCCGCCAGCCGCACGAACATGAAGTACAGCTGTGTGTCATCGATGAGGTCGTCACCCTCGTCGCTCAGGTCGCCGTTGAGGTAGCCCAGCAGCTGGCAGATCTGCTCCATGGGCAGCACCGTCTTGAGCATATTGATGTTGATGATGCGGCAAAGCTGCCGCAGGGTGTATTTTTTCTGCACCGGCTTGGTGAGGAAACCCCGCTTCACCCAATTCTGGATGGCGTAGGGCTCCAGCCCTGTGATGTGGGCCACCTGGCCCAGGGTGATGCCGCCGCCAAAAAACATGGCCTCAAACTGATCCTTCACATAGGCCGCGTCCTCCCGATTGCCGGTGAGGACTGTTCCGGGTATCATCCACTGCATCTGATTCATCCTCCTTTTATGTGGTGATATGATATTATCACATGGTCACGTGATTGTCAATAGGGATTATGAGATTATTTCAAATATTTTTTACAGCCCCGGAGATGGGTAACTTTTTCATTTTTCCTCTTTACTGGGCGGTAAAAATGTAGTACAATAGGATAAAATATGGGCATCAGGAGGTGGCGGAAATGAACTGCATGAAATGCGGAACGGAACTGAAAAATCCCGGCGTTTTCTGTCCGGATTGTTTGGCTGATATGGAGAAATATCCGGTAAAGCCCAACATTACCGTTCATCTGCCCAGGCGGCCCGCCGTGACCGCAGCCAAGAAAAAGACCAGACGGGTCCGCTACGTCAATCCCGACGACCAGATCCGCCACCTGCGCCAGCAGCGCAATCTGCTGACGGTGCTTCTGGTGGTCTCCCTGCTGGCCTTCGCCGCGGTGTCTTACCTGACGGTGCAGCTGATGAGCGGCAAGGACATTTCCTTCGACATCGGCCAGAATTACGGCACCGTGGACACCACCGCGGACACCTCCGCCGGCACGTAAATGTTTCACGTGGAACATATGAGGTAACATTATGGGTAAGATCATTGCCGTCGTCAACCAGAAGGGCGGCGTCGGAAAAACCACCACTGCCGTCAATCTGACCGCCGCGCTGACGGAGCTGGGACTGAAGGTGCTGCTGTGCGACTTCGATCCCCAGGCCAACGCCACCTCCGGTCTTGGCGTTGACAAGCGGAACATAAAAAACGATATTTACGACGCGGTCATCGACGGCGTCGATGTAAAGAGCATCATCGTCCACACGAAATACGGCGATGTGCTGCCCAGCTCTGCCGACCTGGCAGGCGCCGGCGTGGAGCTGATCACCATGGACAACCCCAACCAGCGGCTGGCCATGGCGCTGCAGACCGTCCGGGAGGATTATGACCTGATCTTTATTGACTGCCCGCCCTCCCTGGAAATGCTGACCCTGAACGGCCTTGCCGCCGCGGACGGCATCCTGGTGCCGGTGCAGTGCGAATACTACGCCCTGGAGGGTCTTTCCGACCTGATGAGCACCCTGCGGATGGTGAAAAAGCGCATCAATCCGGGTCTGGAGATCTTCGGCGTGGTGCTGACCATGTTTGACGGACGCACCAACTTCTCCACCCAGGTGGCTCAGGAAGTGCGCCGCCATTTCCCCGGAAAGGTCTATGTCAATGTGATCCCCCGGAACATCCGCCTTGCCGAGGCCCCCAGCCACGGCCTGCCGGTAACGGCCTATGACCGCAGCAGCCGGGGCAGCCTGGCCTACAAGGCTGTGGCAGAGGAGATCAAGAAAAAGCTGTAACTCCCATTGCGGGAGAACCCCGAAAGGAATGATACAATGGCATCAAGCAAGGGCCTGGGTAAGGGCCTCGGCGCGCTGCTGGGCGATTTCGACCAGGAAGTGACCGCAAGCACCCCTTATAAAATGCTGCCCATATACAAAGTAGAACCCAATCCCGGCCAGCCCCGCCAGGATTTTGACGAGGAAGAGCTGCTCTCCCTCAGCGAGTCCATCGCGGAGCATGGCATCATCCAGCCTCTGACGGTGCGTCAGCTCCCCAGCGGCTACTACCAGATCATCGCCGGCGAGCGCCGCTGGCGGGCCGCCCGGATGGCAAAGCTAGGAGAGGTCCCCGCCGTGGTCATCGAGGCCGACGACAAGAAGGCCATGGAGCTGGCCCTCATCGAAAACCTGCAGCGCCAGGACCTGAACCCGGTGGAAGAAGCCCTGGGCTACCAGTCCCTGATGGCAGACTACGGCCTGACCCAGGAGGAAGCCGCCCAGCGGGTGGGCAAATCCCGTCCCGCCGTGGCAAATTCCCTGCGGCTGCTGAACCTGCCGGATGCGCTGCTGGAAAAGCTCCGCGCCGGAGAGCTGACCGCCGGACATGCCCGGGCGGTGCTCAGCCTGAAAACGGAGAAAAAGCAGCTGGAAGCCGCCCAGAAGATCATTGCCCTGGGTCTTTCCGTCCGCCAGGCGGAGCTGCTGTGCAAAAATATGTCCAAGGAGCCGGCCCCCAAGCCGGAGCCGACCCTCGCCATCGATTATGTGGCGGAGTGTGAAAAGAGTCTGTCCAAGCAGCTTGGCCGGGGCGTGAAGATCGTCAACGGCAAGCGCAAGGGCCGCTTCGAGTTGGAATTCTACGGCCAGGAGGATCTGCAGAACCTGCTGGACGCCCTGATGAAGCTGCAAAAATAATAAATAACCTGTCATCGCGAACCAGTCCGCAGACTGGTGTGGCGATCCCCGGACATTCCAAAAACCTAAGGGGATCACCACGTCGGGCAAAGCCCTCCTCGCAATGACACATGATTTAAGGAGAGGTAATTATGTTAGACATTAAGAAGATCAAAGAAAATCCCGACGCGGTCAAGGCCGGCCTGAAGGCCAAGGAAGTGGACTGCGACGCCACCGTTGACCGCATCCTGGAGCTGGACGTTGAGATCCGCGCCCTGAAGACCACCTCCGAGGGCCGCACCGCCCAGAAGAACAAGCTGGCCAAGGAAAACGGCAAGCTCTTCGGCATGAAGAAGGGTCTGGAGAAGAAGGGCG
>CAZHEG010000091.1:0-5035 GCA_964531435.1 uncultured Oscillospiraceae bacterium
CAGGCCCAGTGCCGCGGCAGTGGCGTCCATGACACTGATCTCCATGTTGTCCGCCAGATGGTAGAAATAGTAGTTGCAGGATTTCTGCAGGGCCACCAGGGCATTGATGTTGCCGTGACCGTAGCCGAAATTGGTATACTGCAGGCACTTGGGGGTGAAGCCCGCCTTTTCGTAGACCCGGTAAACGCCGCTGTCGAACACCTCGTCATACATATCGATCACGCCGCTGTCAATGGCGGCGATCAGCACCGACATCTTGTAGGTGGAGCCGGGAGGATAGGCCGTCATCAGCGCCCGGTTGACCAGGGGGTCATACTCTGCCTCCTTCAGCTCGTTGTAGTTTTCACGGAACGTGGAAAGGTCATAGGTGGGATAGCTGGCACAGGCCAGAATCTGGCCGGTCTTGACATTCATCACAACCACCGCGCCGCCCTCGGCATCGGAGCCGTCCTCGCCGGACTCCCGCAGGGCACAGATCAGCTCCGCCATGGAGTCCTCCGCCACGCCCTGGAGGGTAATGTCGATGGAGAGCTCCACATTCTGGCCCGCCTGGGGAGTCACCAAATAGGTGGAGGAAAGGACGGTGCCGTCCGCCGCCACCACATCCTTGCGCTTGCCGTCGATGCCGTGGAGGTACTCTTCAAAGGCCCGTTCCAGGCCGCTCTGGCCGATGAGGGAGTCCATGGAGTAAAGGTTCGCGTCCTCACCCTCCGCGTTTTTGTAGGTCAGGGTCTTGTAGTATGCCCACTGCTCCGAATCCATGGCGCCAATATAGCCCAGGATGTGGGCGGCATACTTGGTGTTGTACACCCGGACCACGGAGGTCTCGGTTTTCAGGCCGGGGACATTCAGCTCCAGGATCGCCGCAAGCTCATCGCTGGAGGCATCCTCCATGAACACATAGGTGGACAGGCTGTTCACAACGCCGTTGCGCAGGTCCAGCTCGTAGAGGATGCCAATGACCGCCCGGGCATCCGCGTCGGACCAGCTTTCGGGGATGGAATAGTAGTCCCGCAGCTGGCGCATCAGCAGCGGAGCGGTGATATCCGAGTCCAGCTTGGGCTTTTCCGTCAGGTAGGACTGGAAATAGCCCTGCCAGACAGAGGACTGGCTGCTTAAGGTATAGCTGAAGGGCGCATCCGCCGACACCGGGAAATGGTCGGTATAATCCGCGCCCAGCTCCCGGCAAACCTGCGCCAGCTCCAGCAGGATGGCATTGCGGTTGGAGGAGCTGCAGATCACATAGTGGTTGAACACCAGATCATAGCTGGCCCGGTTGGACACCAGCACATTGCCGTTGCAGTCCAGGATCTCGCCCCGGGCCGCCTTGACGGTGGTGTACATGGTATAGGTGGTGGCATTGTCCGTGGTTCCGCCGGTGGAGAGCACCTGCAGGTCATACAGCTTGAAGCTGAAGATCAGGATCACCGCGATAAACAAGCCAAGTAAAATTCCGGCACGCGCCCGGGTCATTCGTTCCATGTTTCTCCTCCAATTTTACAGATCGCCGTGAGGACAGGGAAAATCAGGGGCATCACCGCGGCGGAAATCAGGCCGGAGGTGACAAAGCCCATGAGATATTTTACCGTTGTATAGCCCAAAAATACGCCGATGGCAAAAAGCAGCAGCTCGTAGGCAAGCAAGGCCACCGCGGCGCACAGGAAGGTGGGGCCGAAGCCCTCGCTCAGGTAGCAGTGCCGCAGGATGCCGAAGTAGACCCCCAGCGCGGTGAGCAGGAGGATCACATAGGGGCCGGGTGCCGAACCGGAAAACCAGTAAAGGGCCGATGCCGCCAGGGCAAAAATACTGCCCTCCTCCGGGTCCTGCAGGATGCAGGCCAGCAGGATCACCGCGCTCACCAGATCGAAGCTGGCGCCAAACAGGGTGACCTGGCACAAGATCACATCCTGCACCACGCACACCGCCGTCAGCAGCGCTGCCATCAGCACCCATTTCAGCAGCGCACGGCGCTGCTTGGGGGTGACGTAGAGCTTGCTCAGAGCGCCGGAATCCTCCCGGTCCGGTTTGAATTCATTTTTGCGTTTGAAAAGCATCATATCACTCCGTACCGAAATCCGTCAGGATGAACACCTGCTCCAGGCTGTCGATTTGGGCCGCGGGCTCCAGAATGGCGTACTTCTCCACGCCGGTCTCGTCAAAGCCGGCGTCGATGATGTAGCCGAGAATCAGGTTTCTGGGATACACCGTGGAGCCGGAGGTGACCACCTGGTCATTGTTGCGCAGGACGGCGGAGGTGGAGAGGTAATTCATGATCAGCTTGCCCTCCTGATTGTCGGCATAGCCGCCCTGGACCATGCCGCTGTAACCGGAGGAGGCTACGGTGGCAGAGATCTCCAGGGTAGAATCCAGCACCGTCTTTACCACGCAGTAGTTGGGGCCCACTTCGGTGACCAGGCCCACCACCTCCTTGTTGGAGGTGATGACGCACATGCCCACCTGGATGCCCACATTGGTGCCCCGGTTCAGGGTAAAGGTGCTGTTCCAGTCCCGGGTGGGGGAACGGGAGATGATGTAGGCATCCACCAGGGAATAGCCCTCGGACACCAGATCCAGATTCAGCAGCTCCTTCATCTGCTCCAGCTCCCGCTGCAGCGCAGCCGCGGTACGGGCCGCCTCTTCCATCTGGGCGATCTGGGCCCGCAGGGCCGCATTCTCCGCCTCCAGTGCCTCGTAGCGGAACATATAGTCGTAGATTTTTTCAGCCTGGACCGTCAGGGCACTGGCACCGCTGCGCAGCGGGGTCAAAATGCCCTGCACCAGCAGGTCCGCGGGGGTCTTTCCCATCAGATTGCCCAGCACCGCCAGTCCAATGGCCAGCACCAGTGCGATGACCAGCACCACCTTGATCCGGGTCGTAAAGAAATGTTTCATAGCTGCTCCTTATTGCGCGTTCAGAATCTCAGGGGATACCTCCCGGAGGATCGTCCACAGTTTACACACCGGCAGGCCCATGACGTTGTAATAGTCACCTACCATTTTTTCCGCGAAGAGGGCGGCGCCGCCCTGGATTCCGTAGGCTCCCGCCTTGTCCATGGGCTCGCCGGTGGCTACATAAGCCTCGATCTCCTGCCGGGAAAGCTCCCGGAAGTGGATGTCCGTCACCTCGGTGACGGTGATGCTCTTTTCTCCCCGCAGCACCGTCATTCCGGTCATCACCTGATGATCCCGGCCGGACAGCAGGCTCAGCATCCCGATCGCTTCCTCCCGGCTGTGGGGCTTGCCCAGGACACGGCCCTGGCAGACCACGATGGTATCGGCGGCGATGACGGTATCGTCACCGCTGCGGGAAACCGCCCCGGCCTTGGCACGGCTGACCCGGGCCACCTCGTCATAAGGATCCTTATGGGGGTCCATGGTCTCGTCGATGTCCGCCACCCGGACGGTGTAGGGAATGCGGAACAATCCCAAAAGCTCCCGCCGCCGGGGCGACTGGGACGCCAGAATAATGCTCATATCTCGTTTCCTTCCTTATTCCAGTCCCCGCAGGTACAGTCCCCGGGTGCAGGAGCCGGGGTCAAAGGGGGGCGGATTGCTGACAGAGGCCAGAACCTGGTCCACCTCCCGGGAGTTTTCCGTGGTGAAGTACAGCCGCGTGGCCCACAGGCCCAGCTTCGCCAGGTCCTCCTGCCGGTCCAGCCAGTTCAGCTTCTTGCCGTTGAGCAGCACGGTGCGGCACTTGTCGCCGTCCTTGATCATGTGGAAATCCGCGCCGGTGCGGTCGGTCAGCCGTCCGGTGTCCAGATTGCAGGTGCAGGTGCCGGTGCGGCCCCGGATGACGCAGTTCTCCGTGACCATCAGCGGCAGCCGTCCGTAGGCAAAGATCTCGCAGTCCACCGCCTTGCTGACATCCCTGATCTGTGCCAGGGTCATTTCAAAGCTCAAGGTCACCGACTTCAGCTCCAGCTCGCTCATCAGGTTGACGGAGCCGGAATTATAGATATTCAGGCCGAAATCGCCGCGGATGCCCATTCCCGCCTCCCGGGCGATCAAAAGCTGGCCCACATTGCCCACCAGGACCTCCCGGACACCCATGTCCCGGACGGTCTTGAGGTCATCCCGGAGCCGCTCCAGCTCGCTGTCGTGGAGGATGCGGGGCAGCACAGCCGCCACATGGACCTTTCTCGCCAGCTCGTGGCAGAAAATGGGATCCAGAGCCAGGATGTGGATGGGAACATACAGCACCTCGGGCCGCATTTTCAGCAGCCGCCCGGTGATCTGGTCCTTATCGGTGACCTGAACGGTGAACCGGGGCGCGCCCCGGTAGCCGGGGACGATCTTTTCCTTTCGGGGGCGGTGAAGCTCCGGGGAATCGTGCCGGGCCCGCAGGGCCATCAGCTGGTTCAGGGCGTCACGGCGCATGCCGTTGATGGCAGCGGCGGACAGCGCCAGGCCATCCTCCACATAGCTTTCCACTCCGGCGCAGACAAAGGGGGTGCCCCCCGTCTTTTCCAGCCGCTCCGCCAGGCTCTCCCGGGTCATGGGCTGATTGCGGGCGGCCTGGGGCAGCGGGCCCTCCGCGGTGCAGCGGCGTCCCTCCGGGTCAGTGACGGTGAGGGCGCACCGCTCGGCGGTGACAACGGCATCAAAGGTGACCGGCACCCGTCCGTTTTCCGCCCCCTCGTAGGTGGCGCGCTGGGCCGAGAGCCACTTGTTATCGTCATATTTATCCTCCCGGATGCCGAACATGGCGCTTCCGGTGCGGCCGGTGTAATAGCCGTCGGTAAAGCCCTGCCGGTTGAAGGCCGACAGGAGGGTATTCATCATATCCCGGGTCACTTCCCCGGTGTCCAGAGCCTTGCGGTATACGCCGGTGACGGCAGCCACATACTCCGGCCGCTTCATTCTGCCCTCCAGCTTCACAGAGGCAACGCCCATCCGCTCCAGCTCCTGCAGGTAGGTCACCAGGCAGTTGTCCTTCAGGCTCAGGGGGTACCGGTTTTCCCAGCGGCCGTAGCCATAGCTCTGGCGGCAGGGCTGGGCGCAGCGGCCCCGGTTGCCGGAGCGGCCGCCGATG
>CAZHEG010000092.1:0-4985 GCA_964531435.1 uncultured Oscillospiraceae bacterium
ATGTGGCCGGACAGGACGAGGCCAAGGAATCCCTGCAGGAGATCATCGATTTCCTGCACAATCCCCAGAAGTACACCGAGGTGGGCGCGAAGCTGCCCAAGGGTGCCCTGCTGGTGGGCTCCCCCGGCACCGGCAAGACCCTGCTTGCCAAGGCAGTGGCCGGCGAGGCGAGCGTTCCCTTCTTCTCTATCTCCGGCTCCGACTTTGACGATTCCTTCGTGGGTGTCGGCGCGAGCCGTGTCCGTGACCTGTTCCAGCAGGCGGCGAAGGTCGCTCCCTGCATCATCTTCATCGACGAGATCGACGCGGTGGGCCATAAGCGTGACGCCCGTTACAGCTACAACGAGCAGACCCTGAACCAGCTGCTGGGCGAGATCGACGGCTTCGACTCCAATAAGGGCATCGTGGTCCTGGCAGCCACCAACCGCCCCGAGACGCTGGACAAGGCGCTGCTGCGTCCCGGCCGTTTTGACCGCCGCATCATCGTGGACCGTCCCAACTACCAGGGCCGTCTGGACACCCTGAAGGTCCACACCCGCAAGATCAAGCTGGCGGAGGACGTGGATCTGAAGAAGATCGCCCAGGCTACCGCCGGTGCCGTTGGCGCGGATCTGGCAAACCTGGTGAACGAGGCCGCTCTCCGCGCCGTCCGCAAGGGCCGCAGGATGGTGACCCAGGAGGATCTTCTGGTATCCTTCGAGACCGTCATTGCCGGCACCGAGAAGAAGAACACCGTGCTGACCGATACGGAAAAGCGGCTGGTCGCCTATCACGAGGTGGGCCACGCCCTGGTCTCCGCCCTGATGAAGAAGAGCCAGCCCGTCACCAAGATCACCATCGTCCCCCACACCACCGGCGCGCTGGGCTACACCATGTACACCCCCGAGGAGGAGAAGTTCCTCTCCACCAACGAGGAGCTCCACGCCGACCTGTGCGGCCTGCTGGGCGGCCGAGCGGCGGAGGCCGTGGTATTCGGCGTCAAGACCACCGGTGCCTCCAATGACCTGCAGCGGGCCACCGCGCTGGCGCGGAACATGATCGCCCAGTACGGCATGAGCGAGGAGCTGGGTCTGATGGCCCCCGCCGTGGTGTCCTACCAGTATCTGGACGGTCAGTCCAGCCTGGACTGCTCCAACGAAACCGCCGCCCGGGTGGATGCCGCCGTGCAGAAGATGCTGGGTACCGCTTACGAGGAGGCCCTGTCCTACCTGCGGAGCAACCGGGCCCTGCTGGACGAGATCGCGGAATACCTGCTGAACAAGGAGACCATCACCGGCGAGGAGCTGATGGCATTCGTGAACGCAGCCCAAAACCAGAGCGAAGCCACCGAAGAAACCACCGAAGAATAACCTTTGATCCGGGAGCAGTTGCTCCCGGATTTTTTCTTGTGGAAACGCCGCCCATATGATATACTGAGCATATCGAAGAATTCGTATTTCAGTTTATCATGTTGTTGGGTGGTTGCTTTGGCGCGGCAGCGCCCTTGGCCCCCGCTTTTAAGAGGGGGCTGTCAAATTGCCGATATCAGGCAATTTGACTGGGGGAGTTCGCCCCAATCTGCGTTTTTTGACTCCCCCCGCCCCAGTGTTTTCACTGGGGCACCCCCCTCATAAATGCGGGGGGCGAGGGTTCGGTACGTTATCCAACTGCACGATATACCCCAATTCACCTGCCGGTTTCACAATACCGATCCCTTGTAAAAAGGACACCTCTTTACGGAAAGGACTGAGCCTATGCTTCCCGAAGCATTTCTCGACCGAATGAAGCTCCAGCTGGGAGACGAATACCCCGAATTTTTGCAGAGCCTGGAGCGGCCCCGGGCAGTGGCGCTGCGCTTCAACCCCCTGAAGGGGGATGCTCCTTCCCTGCCCTTTGTTGGCGGGAATGTTCCCTGGGAGCCCAACGGCTATTATTATGACCCCGATTCCCGCCCCGGCCTGCACCCTTATCACGACGCCGGCGTATATTATTTACAGGAGGCCAGTGCAATGTCCGCCGTTTCCCTGCTGGATCCCCAGCCGGGGGAATTGGTCTGCGACCTCTGTGCGGCTCCCGGCGGAAAGACCACCCAGATCGCCGGCCGGATGGGCGGTCAGGGATTTCTGCTGTGCAATGAGCTGAACCCCAAGCGCGCCAAGATCCTCTCCCGCAACATCGAGCGGCTGGGAATCGCCAACGCCCTGGTCACCAACGAGCACCCCGACAGGCTTTCCCGGAAATTCCCCGGATTTTTCCACCGGGTGTTGATCGACGCGCCCTGCTCCGGCGAAGGAATGTTCCGCAAGGAGGAGGCCGCCGTCACGGACTGGAGCCCCGAAACGGTGCAGATGTGCGCCCGCCGCCAGGCAGAGATCCTCCATTCCGGCGCAGCCATGGTGCGCCCCGGCGGACGGCTGGTGTACTCCACCTGCACCTTCGCCCCGGAGGAAAACGAGCTTACCGTCGCCGCCTTCCTGGCAGGCCACCCGGAATTTGAGCTGGAAAGCCTGGAGGCACCCTGGTTTACCCCCGCGGGGGTGGGCCAATACCGCCTCTGGCCCCACAAGCTGCTGGGGGAGGGCCACTTTGCCGCAGTGATGCGCAAGACAGATGGAGAAGCTCCCGAAGAAAGCCCCTGCCCCGGAGAAAAGCTGCCGAAGGTCTGGACGGATTTTGCCAAAGAGCTGGACATCCGCCTGCCGGAGGGCAAGGCGGTCACCTTTGGCCAGAGCCTGTACTGGGCAAGCCCCGATATGCCCGACCTGCGGGGGCTGAAGGTGGAACGCCCCGGTCTGGAGCTGGGCACCGTGAAAAAGGACCGCTTTGAGCCAGCCCACGCCCTGGCCCTGTGGCTGCGCCGGTGCAGCAATGCAGAAGATTTTCCCGCCGGCAGTCCCGAAATCGACCGTTATCTCCACGGCGATGTGGTAAACTCCACCCGGAAAGGCTGGTGCCTGATCACCGTGGACGGCTATTCTCTGGGCTGGGGAAAGGGCGACGGACGGGTCCTGAAGAACCATTATCCCAAGGGTCTGCGGAAATTGGGCTGATTTAGTACTTTACATAATTACAGAACTGTGTTATAATTTTTGCGCGTATAAAATGCGTTATAAGACTATTTATTCTCAAGGAGTGGATTTCCTTGGCTCGATATGAGATCAAAGGCGGGCGGCCCCTGGAGGGCACCGTCACCATCAGCGGCGCGAAAAACGCCGTCGTGGCCATTCTGCCGGCAGCTCTGCTGGTAGCCGGCCCCTGCCGAATTGAAAATGTGCCGGACATCTCCGATGTGCGGATTCTCCTTTCCATCATGGAAAATATGGGCGCCGATGTGCAGCATCCCGAGCCCGGCGTTGTGGTCATCGACTGTGCCAACGTCACCAGCACCCAGCCCGACGATACCCTGGTTCGCAAGCTACGGGCCAGCTACTACCTGATGGGCTCGCTGCTGGGCCGGTTCAACAAGGCCCATGTGGCCCTGCCCGGCGGCTGCAGCTTCGCCTCCCGCCCCATCGACCAGCACATCAAGGGCTTCATCGCCCTGGGTGCCGATGTGGAGGAAACGGAGGATTACGTGGAGCTGGCCCCCGGCTTCAACGGCCTGCAGGGCAGCCGCGTGTGCCTGGACATTGCCAGTGTTGGCGCCACCGCCAATATCATGATCGCCGCCGTGCTTCTGCCGGGTCAGACCGTCATCGAGAACGCCGCCAAGGAGCCCCACATCGTGGACCTGGCCAACTTCCTGAACACCATGGGCGCTCAGATCTCCGGCGCGGGCACCAATACCATTAAGATCCGGGGCGTCAAGGAGCTCAAGGGCGGCACCTATGCCGTCATCCCCGACCAGATCGAGGCGGGCACCTACATGGCTGCCGTTGCTGCCGTGGGCGGCAATGTCCTGCTGAAGAACGTGATTCCCAAGCATATGGACTGCATCACCTCCAAGCTGGCGGAAATGGGCGTTGAGGTCATCAATTACGATGATGCCATCCGCATCCGTTCCACCGGACGGCTGCGCCACACCACCGTCAAGACCAACTATTACCCCGGCTTTCCCACGGATATGCAGGCCCAGATCTGCGTGTGCATGGCCCTGGCCAGCGGTGTCAGCCGCCTGACCGAGAGCGTGTACGAGACCCGTTTCTTCGGCTACTGCTCAGAGCTGGAGAGCATGGGCGCGGATATCCAGATCAGCGGCAAGACCGCCATCGTCACCGGTACGGATCAGCTTTACGGTGCCACCGTCACCGCCCGTGACCTGCGGGCCGGCGCGGCACTGGTGATCGCGGGCCTGGCTGCCAAGGGCACCACCTGGGTCAAAAACATCCACTATGTGGAGCGCGGCTACGAAACTCTGATCGAAAAGCTGGAGTCCCTGGGCGCCGCCATCCGCCGAATCGAAGATTGACATTTTACCTGCCATGCACCCCGCATGGCAGGTTTTTGTGGCCGCATCCCGGAAATTTCCACCTTTTCCCCGGGGAATCGGGGGTCAACCTGCATTTTCCCCCTTGTTTTTTTCCTATACAGCGGTTATAATAGCGAAAGAAAATGAAGGTCGGCGCATTCCGCCGCCCTAAAAAGGAGATCACAATACTATGGCTGCTAAAATCGAAAAGACCACCATCATTGGCGATGTTCTGGATATCGCACCCCACGCCGCTCCCCTGTTCTTTGCCATCGGCATGCACTGCCTGGGCTGCCCCTCTTCCCGGGGTGAGACCGTGGAAGAGGCCTGCATGGTCCACGGCATCGAAGTGGAGCCCTTCCTGGCTCAGCTGAACCACTTCCTGGAAGCCTACGAGGCCAATCAGTAAGTCACCGGCAATGCCATCCCGTCCGCCGGGATGGCATTTGTTTTTTATGTTCAGCAAATTTCAGTTTATTGTTCACCTGGAGGTAATACCGTAGGGCGGGGGCTTGCTGCCGCCGAGCGCCGCAGCGCGGCGCGCCAAAAATATGCACGTCATTGCGAGGAGCCGCCCCAAAGGGCGGCGACGTGGCAA
>CAZHEG010000093.1:0-4981 GCA_964531435.1 uncultured Oscillospiraceae bacterium
TTCGTCGGCGATGCCACTCAGGTCTGCGCTTCTCTGGCTATGATCTGCACCAAGCTGGGTGTGAACTTTGCTCACTATGGCCCCAAGGGTCATCAGCTGCCCGACTCTCCCTCCGCTGCCTGCCTGAGCGTCATCGAGAAGAACTGTGCTGAGTCCGGTGCTACCTTCGAGTACGGCGACGACCGCGACCTGGTCAAGGGTGCTGACTTCATCTACACCGACGTATGGTACGGCCTGTACGAGTCTGAGATGCCCAAGGATGAGCGCGTCCGCATCTTCGGTGACTATCAGGTCAACCGTGAGCTGATGAGCCTGGGCAACATCGGCTGCAAGTTCATGCACTGCCTGCCCGCTACCCGCGGCGAAGACGTCACTGACGAAGTCGCTGACTCCGAGTCCTCCCTGTGCTGGGACGAGGCTGGCAATCGCCTGACCGCTATGCGTGGTCTGCTGGTTTACTTCACTCAGTATCAGCGCGAGCAGGCTGCTACCGAGCTGCAGAAGGCTGCCGCCAAGGAAGCTCTGGAGAACTTCATGGCTTCCCGTGGCCTGATGTAATTCCGGCTCATAACCCTTAAAGGAGATTTATCCATGTCTAAGATTGTCATCGCACTGGGCGGAAACGCTCTGCAGACAAAAAACAGCGCTCCCACTGCGGAGGCTCAGCTGGAAGTCGTAAAGCAAACCTGTGAATACGTTGCTGAACTCAGCGCCAACGGCTACGAGCTGGCTGTGGTGCATGGCAACGGCCCTCAGGTCGGCCGCATCGTTCTGGCCAGTGAGACTGCCAAGGATGTGGTTCCTGTCATGCCCTTTGACGTTTGCGGTGCCATGAGCCAGGGCTACATCGGCTATCATATCCAGCAGGCTCTGCGGCAGGCACTGGCCAAGCGGAACGTGGACGTTCCCGTGGTCACTCTGCTGACGCAGGTCGTGGTGGATGCCGCTGATCCCGCTTTCCAGAAGCCCACCAAGCCCATCGGTGCATTCTACACCAAGGAAGAGGCTGAGGAACTGGCGGCAACCAAGGGCTACACCATGAAGGAGGATGCCGGCCGCGGCTATCGCCGTGTTGTGGCTTCTCCTCTGCCCAAGAAGATCGTGGAGATCGGCGAAGTCAAGAAGCTGTTCAATGACACCATCGTTGTCACCTGTGGCGGCGGCGGTATCCCTGTCATTGAAAATGCAGACGGCACTCTGGAAGGTGTTGCCGCCGTTATCGACAAGGACTTTGCTGCGGAACTGCTGGCTGAGCAGATCGGCGCAGATGCTCTGGTCATTCTGACCGAAGTGGAAAAGGTTGCCATCAACTGGGGCAAGCCCAACCAGGAAAGCTTGAGCCATATGACGCTTGCTGAGGCTCAGCGCTATGTGGAAGAGGGCCACTTTGCCCCCGGTTCCATGCTGCCCAAGGTTCAGGCCGCCATGAAGTTTGTCACTGCCAACCCCGGCAAGAAGGCCATTATCACTTCTCTGGATAAGGCCATCGAGTCCCTGGAAGGCAAGACCGGCACCGTAGTCACCTTCAACTAATATTCCAAATACCGGCAGTCGCCTTTGGGCGGCTGCCGGTACCAAGGCTTCCCAAACAGAAACGGGAAGCTTTTTTACTACCCGATAGATTTAAGGGGGTAACCAGATGTCAAAATATAAAAAGCCGATCGGCCTGCTGCTGTGTTTGTGCGCGCTGGCTGTTGTAGTATATGTGTTTCTGCAGGCAGATGCGCTGCCCGGTGTGGAATCCACCGAGGAATTGGGCCATGCGCTGGGTTTCCTGTCGCTTGTGCCGCCGCTATTTGCTGTGCTGCTGGCATTTTTGACCAGCGATGTGATTTTGTCCCTGTTGGCAGGTGTGCTGATAGGAACGGCGATGCTGACTGCCCTCAGCGGTGACGGTGTTGTATATGCCACCTTCCACCGGGCAGTTGTGAGCATTGTGGAGACCTCAGCTGACTATGATAATGTCCGGGTCCTGCTTCTGTGTATCGCTGTGGGCGGCATGGAAGGTGTGATCCGTTTCAGTGGCGGTTTTGAGACCACCGCCCGGGTGATGGCCAAGCGGCTTCGCTCTCCCAGAAAAGTGAACCTGATCAGTCAGCTTTTCTGTATGCTCTTTTTCTTTGACGACTATGCCAATGCCCTGATCTCCGGCCCTGTTCTGACCCCCGTCACCGATAAGGCCGGTGTCAGCCGGGAAAAGCTGAGCTATATTGTGGACTCTACCGCGGCACCACTGGCCGGTATTGCGGTTATCTCCAGCTGGGTGGCGGTAGAGGTATCCGTCATTCAGGAAGGTCTGGACGTGATCGGCGCCGATGCCAGCGCGTTTCAGATATTCATGGGAAGCATTCCCTATTGCTTCTACTGTATTTTTGCCCTGGCCTTTGTTGTGCTGCTTACCATGACCGGAAGAGAGTTTGGCCCCATGCTGGAGGCTGAGCGCAGAGCCCGTGGCGGCCAGCCCCTGAAAAGCGGGACCCATGTGGAACGGGTTCGCAGTGAGGAGCTGCCGGGTAATGACGCAGAGGACCGGTCCTGGCGGCGCATTTTGCTGGCCTTCGGCAGCATTGCCGTCATGTTTATTTTCTCCCTGGTCTCCTTCTATGTGACGGGACGCCAGGAGGCCATTGCCCAGGGCCTGCTTATGGCAGATGCGCCCTTCCGCTTCAGTGATCTTTCCATCATCATCGGCTGTGCCGACACCATCCAGTTAGTCATGGAAGCTGCCCTGCTTGTGGGCATCGTAGCTCTCGTTTCCGGCACGCTGATGCACCTGTTCACGCTGAGTGACGGTATTCTTGCATGGATCGAAGGTGCGTCCTCTCTGGTCTCCACCATGGTGGTTCTGGTGCTGGCATGGACACTGGCAGGAACCGTGGACCAGCTGGGTACCGTGTATTACGTTGTGGATATCATCAGTACAGGTGTTCCCCAGTTCTTTGTACCCACCTTGCTTTTCCTTACCTGCTGCGTGGTTTCCTTTGCGGCGGGCAGTTATGGCTGCATGTTTATGATCATGCCCATTGCTGTTCCCCTGGTGGCAGCCATCGGCGGTATCGCCGAGAATCCGGCTGCGGATCCCTTTATGCTCTCCTGTGTGGCAGCGGTCCTCTCCGGCGCGATCTTCGGAGACCATTGCTCACCCATGACCGACTGTACGATACTGGCGGCATTGGGTGCTGGCTGCGAAACGATGGACCATGTCCGAACGCAGATGCCCTATGCGCTGACGGTTGCGGTCACCAGCATCGTTTTCGGCACACTGCTGACCAGCTTTGGGATATCGCCCCTGATCGGCCTGGGCCTGGGCGTTGTGTTTATGGGAGTCGTGATTCGGATATTCGGCAAGAAGCCCTGATCATATTGATACCGATCTTGCAGTGAGAAAGCAGATACCCGAATGGGTATCTGCTTTTTGTGCCGCTCTTTCAAGTCACGCCCAAAGTAAAAAAAGCAGATACCCATTCGGGTATCTGCTTTTTGGTACGCCGGAAGGGACTCGAACCCCCAACCCTCGGAACCGGAATCCGATGCTCTATCCATTGAGCCACCGGCGCATTTGCTTGACAGCCAAGTTATTATAGCAGGCTTTGCCCGGTTTGTAAAGGGGTGAAAATGGGAAAATTTTGTTGGATGGGCGTATTAGTTTAGCGCCGCCCGGTCATACTGAACAGGAGGTGATCGGATGAAATCCTTATGGAAAGATACTGCCGCCCTGCCGGAATTCCCGCCCTTATCCGGGGAGCGGCACACCGATGTTCTGATCGTTGGCGGCGGAATGGCGGGGCTGCTTTGCGGGTATTTCCTGCAAAAGGCGGGGGTGGACTGCGTGATTCTGGAGGCGGACCGCATTGGAAGCGGCACCACCGGGAACACCACCGCCAAGATCACATCCCAGCACGGCCTCGTGTATCACACGCTGCTTCGGCGGTTCGGCAAAAATGCCGCGCGGCTCTACTATGACGCCAATGAGGCGGCCCTGGCAGAATACCGCACTCTCTGCGAAGGAATGGACTGCCTGTTTTCCCCGCAGGACAATTTTGTTTTTTCCTATGACCCCCGGAAACTGGAAAAGGAAATGAATGCCCTTGCCGCCATCGGGGTGGATGCGGAGCTGGTTTCCTCCATTCCCATTCCCCTGAATGTGGCGGGGGCGGTGAAGTTCCGGGACCAGGCACAGTTTCATCCCCTGAAATTCATCGGGGGCATTTGCGGCGGGCTGGAGATCTATGAGCACACTCCGGTGCGGGAGCTGGCACCCTGTAAGGCTGTCACGGACTATGGAACGATTCGGGCGGAGAAGATCATTGTCGCTACCCATTTTCCCATCCTCAATAAGCACGGCAGCTATTTTCTCAAGCTGTATCAGCACCGCTCCTATGTGCTGGCCCTGGAGGGGGCACCTCCGGTGGCGGGGATGTATGTGGACGAGGCGGAGAAGGGGATGTCCTTCCGGGGCTGCGGGGATCTGCTGCTTCTCGGCGGCGGAGACCACCGCACAGGCAAGCGAGGCGGCGGCTGGGCGGAGCTGGAGGATTTCGCCCGGATCCACTATCCCCAGGCGAAGATTCGGTACCGTTGGGCCGCCCAGGACTGCATGAGTCTGGACGGCATGCCCTACGTGGGGTCTTACAGCGGCGGCACGGAGGGCCTTCTCGTTGCCACGGGGTTCAACAAATGGGGGATGACAGGCTCCATGGCGGCGGCCCGTCTGCTGACGGATATGGTGCTGGAGCGGGAGAATCCTCTGGCGGAGCTGTTTTCACCCTCCCGCAGTATTCTGCGGCCCCAGCTTGCGGTGAATACCTGGGAGTCGGCCTGCAATCTCCTGAGCCCCGCGCCCCGGCGGTGCCCCCATCTGGGCTGCGCCCTGAAGTGGAACAGCGCGGAGCATTCCTGGGACTGTCCCTGCCACGGCTCCCGCTTCGATGAAAAGGGCAAGCTGCTGGATGGCCCTGCCACAGGGGACCTGCATTAACAA
>CAZHEG010000094.1:0-4965 GCA_964531435.1 uncultured Oscillospiraceae bacterium
AATGAAATTATTGGAGGCGTAAAGTAATGGGTAAAGACGTAATCGTAGCATGTGATTTTTCTTCCGCAGAAGCAACCTTCGCATTCCTGGACAAGTTCACCGGCAAGAAGCCCTTCGTTAAGATCGGCATGGAGCTGTACTATGCAGAGGGCCCCTCTATCGTTCGTGAGATCAAGGCCCGCGGCCACAAGATCTTCCTGGACCTGAAGCTGCATGATATCCCCAACACCGTCAAGAAGGCCATGGCCGTTCTGAGCAATCTGGATGTGGACATCACCAACCTCCACGCCGCAGGCACCACCGCCATGATGAAGGGCGCTCTGGAGGGTCTGACCCGGCCCGACGGCAGCCGTCCCCTGCTGATCGCCGTGACCCAGCTGACCTCCACCGATCAGGAGA
Source organism: uncultured Oscillospiraceae bacterium (assembly GCA_964531435.1). GTDB lineage: Bacteria > Bacillota > Clostridia > Oscillospirales > Oscillospiraceae > Faecousia. Next base: position 400 of record CAZHEG010000094.1, read on the forward strand.
GCATGGAGAAGGATCTGCTGATCAACCATCCCATCGACGAGGTGGTCATGCACTACGCTGAGACCGCCAAGAACGCAGGCCTCGACGGCATCGTCTGCTCCCCCCTGGAGGCAGGCAAGGTCCACGGCCGCTGCGGCGATGGCTTCCTGACCGTCACCCCCGGCGTCCGCTTTGCTGACGGCGATGTGGGCGACCAGAAGCGGGTCATGACCCCCGCCGCCGCCAAGGAGATCGGCTCCGATTACATCGTTGTGGGCCGTCCCATCACCGCTGCCGCCGATCCCGTGGCTGCCTACGAGCGCTGCGTGGCCGAGTTCTGCGACTGATCCAAAATTACATATGTCATTGCGGGGTGGCTCTTGGCGAGCCGCAGTGCGTAAACCTGCTCGCAATGGCAGAATGATCAAAAAGACGGAAAAGCAGCCTGCCGGTGTGGCAGGCTGCTTGATTATTTTCCGATCAGCTCCAATTTTTGCAGGCGGGACAGGGACTTGATTTGAAGCTCCCGCTTCAGGGCGGCGGATTTATCCGGGCATTCTTCGCTGTATACCAGCTCCAGAGGGCCCCGGCCCCGGGTGTATTTCGCGCCCTTGCCGCTGCGGTGGGTTTCCAGTCGGGCAGGAACATCGTTGGTGATTCCCGTATACAGGCTGCCGTCGCCGCAGCGAAGGATGTATACCGTCCAGCACTTATCCATGGGATTTTTTAGGGAACGCAGTCAGCAGACGGTCCAGCATGAAGAAGGTGACATTGCCGAGAAGCAGGGTGATCACGGTCATCACCGTGCCCATCTCCGCGAATTCGTCCACCAGCTCCGCCAGGCCAAATACATTCAGCAGAAGCCAGTACATCACAAGGATCACAACATTAAAGAATACGGCCTTCCACAGCCACTTCAGGGGCAGGGTGTCCATTTTCGGCTTGATGATGGGATAGTAGCCCATGAACAGGAAAACGGCTGCAGCCTCCTTATCCGGGCCCAGCAGCAAGCTGAGGATGGCAACGGCTCCATACCAGGCCCAGGCCACACGGCTGCCGCACCGGCCAAACACCACGGTGAGTAGAATCATGGCAAACATGGGGCACACAAAGGTCGCCACCGGAATCAGGCCACCCATGCACATGATGACGATGGCAAGGGCTGCCATGATGCCGCCTAAGGCCATATTACTTGCTGCGCTGTTACGTTTCATAGGTCCACTTCCAGAAAATTGATATCCCCATTATACTCCCGCCGGGTGGAAATAGCAACTCCATTTTTGTTGACACAGGCCCCATTATCGGGTATATTGGCAGTAGAAAGGATGTGATTTTTATGACGATCACCATTGGAATGAAGGGCGAGACCACCAATCTTGTGGAGCGGGAGGATACCGCTCTGGAGGTAGGCTCCGGTTCCCTGCTGGTTTACGCCACCCCCTGCATGGTGGCGCTGATGGAAGCAGCCGCCTGTGAGGCCGTGCAGAAGGGCCTTGCCGACACAGAAACCACCGTGGGCATTGAGCTGAATATCAAGCACCTGTCCGCAACGCCGGTGGGTCTTGAGGTGCGGGCGGAAGCGGAAGTCACCGAAGTTGACGGAAAAATCATCACCTTCAGCCTGAAGGCCTATGACGAGGCCGGCCTCATCGGCGAAGGCACCCACAAGCGGGCCCTGGTCACCAGCCAGCGGTTCCTGGACAAGACCTACGCGAAACTATGAAGCTGATGCTGTTATTCGGCGATTGCGCCGTTGGAAAAATGACGGTGGGGCAGGAGCTTTGCAAGATCACACCCTTTCGGCTGTTCCATAACCACATCACCATTGAGCCGGTGCTGGATGTATTCGGTTATTTCAACACCGATGCGATCATCCGCCTTCGGGATGTTTTCTTTGAGGAGTTCGCAAAGACGGATCAGTACGGTCTGGTCTTCACCTTCATGTGGGCCCTGGACCTGCAATCGGACTGGGATTATGTTGCCCACGTCAAGGAGGTTTTCGGTCTGAGTGACCAGGATATCTACCACGTAGAGCTGACAGCGCCCCAAGAAATCCGTCTGCAGCGAAACTGCACGGAGAACCGCCTGCGGCACAAGGCGTCCAAGCGGGACATCGCCGCGTCCAACGCGCGGCTATTACGGGATGACGAGAACCACCGCTTCGAGAGCCTGCCCGGGGAAATGAATTTCACCAACTACCTGCGGCTGGACAACAGTGCCATCACCGCCGCGGAAGCTGCCGCGATCATCAAGGAAACCTTCGGACTATAAAAACAGCAGTACGGAAAAACCGTACTGCTGTCATTTTTTCAAATCTCCTGGCGGCCTTCCAGTGCGCGGGACAGGGTGACCTCGTCCGCATATTCCAGCTGGCTGCCAACGGGAACACCGTAGGCCAGGCGGGTGACCTTGATCTCCATGGGCCGCAGCAGGCGGGAAATATACATGGCGGTGGCCTCACCCTCGGTATCGGGGTTGGTGGCCATGATGACCTCCCGCACCTCGCCGGAGGCGACCCGCATCAGCAGTTCCCGGATCTTGATATCCTCCTGGGTCACGTGGTTCAGCGGGCTGATGACACCGTGAAGCACATGGTAAACGCCGCCAAACTCCCGGCTGCGCTCCATGGCGATGACATCCTTGGGATCCGCCACCACGCAGATGACACCCTTGTCACGCATATCGTCGCCGCAGATGGGGCAGATCTCCCGGTCCGTCAGGTTCTGGCACACCGGGCAGGTATGCACCGTATTTTTCGCGGTGATGATCGCGTCAGCAAATTCCTGAGCCTCCTGCATCGGCAGGCTCAGCACATGGAAGGCAAGGCGCTGGGCGGTCTTTCCGCCGATGCCGGGAAGGCGGGCAAACTGGTCCGCCAGGTCTTGGAGGGCAGCGGGAAAGTAATTCATAAATACTCCTTAGAACATGCCGCCCAGGTTCAGGCCGCCGGTCAGCCGGGACATATTCTGCGCGGCATCGGCATCGGCAGTGCGCATGGCCTCGTTCACAGCGGCGATGACCATATCCTGCAGCATCTCCACATCGTCGGGATCCACCGCGTCGGGCTTGATCTCAAGGTTCAGCAGCTCGTGCTTGCCGTTGACAGTAGCAGAAACCATGCCGCCGCCGGAGGTGCAGGTGTAGGTCTTGGTCTCCATCTCTTCCTGCATCCGCAGCATCTCCTGCTGCATCTTCTGGGCCTGCTTCATCATAGCGGCCTGATTCATGCCGCCGGGCATGCCGCGAAAGTTATTCTTTGCCATAAAAATTCTCCTTTGATATTCAGGGGCAGGGATCACTGATCCTGCATCCATAACTTATTCTTTCACGTGGATGATATCGCTGTGGGCCTTGCCGAAATTCATCAGCTGCTCCATACGGCCGCTTTTCTCCGGGCGGGCATTCTTATCCACCGCGGCGGCGGATACATTGCGGCCCAGCATGGCGGAAGCCTTCCGGGCAACCAGGGTCAGCACCTCGGGCTTGTTGATCATTTCCAGAACGAAGGGATTATCGCACCGGAGGATGACCTTATTCCCCGCCAGGACACCCTTGACAGGGGCGTTGGGGGTGGCGGTAAAGAAGCCGGACAGCGGGGGGCGCAGCTCCTGACGGACGGCAGCCACCAGATCCGGCCAGAAGCCCACAGGAGCCTCGGTAACCGGCGTTTCCTCCGGAACGGGCCCGGCGGGGGGCGCATCGTGATCATCGGGCAGCGGCGGACGCTCCTCCTCCGGCTCGTCCTGTACCGGCTGCTTCGGGGCAGGAACAGGCTGGGGCACGGGGGCAATGGCACCGTTTTTCAGCTGCTCCTCCAGGCGGGAAAGGCGGGCATTCAGGCTCTGGACATCGGCCTGAAGCTCCGGCTGGCACAGGCTGAGGATACACAGCTCCGCATCCAGGCGGCGGCTGGCACTGCGGGTGAAACCGGCCATGGTTTCTTCGATGCGTTCCATCATGCGGATCAGCTCTCCACCGCCAAAGGACGCGGCGAGGCGCTTCGCCTCCTCATCGGAAGCAACGCCGGACAGCATGGTGATCCCCGCATCGGGGGCGGTTTTCAAAATCAGCAGATCCCGGGTCAGGCAGGCCATTTCGTCCAGCAGCGCACCCAAATCTTTTCCATCGGAATACAGGCGGTTGAACAGCTCCAGCGCGCGGCGGGAATCGTGGGCGGCAATATAGCCCATCAGCTCACCGCACTTCTGTTCACCGGCAATGCCAAGGCAGGCATAGACGCTTTCCGCCGTGAGCTCGCCAACAGTAGCGCTGGCGCACTGGTCCAGCAGGCTCAGGCCGTCACGCATGCCGCCGTCCGCCATTCTGGCAAGGACCCGGGCAGCAGAGGAATCAAGATCGATGTTCTCCTGATAGGCCACATACTGCAGCCGGGCGGCAATATCCTCCTGGCTGATGCGGCGGAAGGAAAACCGCTGGCACCGGGAAAGGATGGTGGCAGGAACCTTGTGCAGCTCCGTGGTGGCCAGGATGAAGAGCAGGTGCTCCGGCGGCTCCTCGATGATCTTCAGCAGGGCATTGAAGGCCGAAATGGAGAGCATATGCACCTCGTCGATGATATACACCCGC
>CAZHEG010000095.1:0-4856 GCA_964531435.1 uncultured Oscillospiraceae bacterium
CTGCGAATTTCTTTGAGATCGTTTATATAGTTTTTCATTTTGACTTTGCTCCTTTTGATTTTTATAAATTAACAAAAGCAAAGCCGAGGCGTCATTTCACTCCATGCTGCCCGCCTTATCCGGCCTTGCATGGAGCAGTTACAATGCAGAGCATCATCAGAGATTCCTCCTTTTTTTCTTTATTGTATCAAAATGATTTCCGAATTTCAATGTTTATGAATAGCAGGTTTATTGGCCCCATCAGCCGGCGTTTTTTGTTACAGATAGGTCACCAGCTCGGAAAGCTCCTTGCGCTTCTTCTGGCGGAGGGTGTCGCCCTGGGAAGGATACCCAAGGGTGATCACCAGGCGGACGGGGTTGGAAAGGCCGCAGAGGGCGCGGATCTTCCCGTCATCCAGCCAGCCCAGGATGCAGGTGCCCAGACCCTGGGCGGCGGCTTCGGCGGTCAGGTATGCAGCGGCGATGCCGATGTCGATGCTGCGGTAATCGTTGCCCTTGACCCGGGCACCCAGGGCCGCGGAGCGGACGTAGGGCTCCTCGGATACGACGATGAGCACCGGCGCCTGGGGGGCGAATTTATTCATGCCGCCCATTCCCGCTGTGGCGGCTGCCACCTTTTTGGCGGTCTCGCCCCGGCATACGGTGAAGTGGTAAGGCTGGCCGTTGCAGGCGGAGGGGGCCAGGCGGGCGGCGGAGAGGATGGCCTGGAGCTTTTCTTCCTCCACGTCACGGCTTTCGTCATAGCTGCGGCAGGACTGCCGGTTCAGTGCGATTTCAGTAAAATTCATATTTTGCCTCCTGAGGTAAAAAATCAGTGTGATTTCTTGTCGATTTAGCGAATGGACAAACAGTGCCCATCGTGGTAGGATTAAAGGACACCCTCGAGCCAGCTCTTTAGCTCGCTGAAGCCGCCCTGGGGATAGCCGCTGATGTCCAGACCGTGGGAGTTGATCAGGCAGTCCGTCAGCAGGAATACCTTGCAGCCAAGGCTGGCGGCTACCATATCCTCGCCTGCATCGTTGCCCACCATGATGCATTCCTCGGGCTTCAGCCCCGCTTCTTCCAGAATGCTGCGGTAATAGGCAAGGTTCGGCTTGCAGTAACGGCTGTTTTCGTAGGTGGTGTAGAGCTCGAAGTCACTGGGCTGCAGACCTGCCCAGCGGATACGGCTTTCCGTGGCAATGGCGGGGAAGATGGGGTTCGTGGCCAGGATCAGGCGAAGACCCTTTTCCTGGAGCCAGCGGATCAGCTCCGCGGCGGCAGGCGTATGGCCGCAGACCAGGCGCACCTGCTGAAAGTCCGTTTCATAAAATTCCCGGAACAGGGGCTCGTCATTGCGGACGTGCTCCCCCAGAAGCTGGGCGAAGCAGTCCCAGAACACCGCCTCGTTGGTCTTGGCACCGTCATTTTTCACCATAGCCTTGGTTCCTGTCCAGATGGCGGGGATCAGAGCCTTGGGGTCGTAGCCATGGGGCGCCAGCTTCCTGGCCAGTCCGCCGAAGTAGGCTTTGATGAACTGCTCCTGGTCCATGGGGAGCAGGGTGCCGTCCAGGTCGAATAATACTGCTTTGATATTCATAATGTTACCTCTTTCGCAAAGGATGAAATACAATGAAGATTTTGGTCAGTGCCTGCCTGCTGGGCAGGAATTGCAAATATAACGGCGGGAATAACCGCAGCCGGAAGGTGCTGGATTTTCTCCACGGGCACGAGATCATTGCGGTCTGCCCCGAAGAAGCGGCAGGTCTGGGAACGCCCAGGGAGCCGGTGGAGATCGTGAACGGAAATGTTCAGACCAAGGACGGCGTCAGTGTGGACGCGCCCCTGCGGGCCGCTGTGGACAGCATTGTCCGGGAAGCCCTGGCAATTGGGATCGACTGTGCGGTGCTCCAGTCCCGCAGCCCCACCTGCGGCGTCCGGCAGATCTATGACGGAACCTTTTCCGGAACCCGGATCGATGGCTCCGGCGTTCTGGCAAAGGCCCTGATGGATGCCGGAATCCGCTGCATCGATGCCGGTGACCTTTAATATACCACAAATTTTTCCACAACGCAAGGAGGGCGTATATGAAGCTGTGCGATCTGCATACCCACTCTGTTTATTCCGACGGTACCTGGACCCCCGTTCAGCTGCTGGATGAAGCGGAGCGCATCGGCCTTGCAGCCATTGCCATGACGGACCACAATACCGTGGCCGGCCTGCCGGACTTTCTGGCGGCGGCAGAGGGCAGGGAAGTGGAGGCTGTCCCCGGCGTGGAGTTTTCCACCGACTTTGAAAATAAGGACGTGCATATCCTGGCCCTGTTTGTAAAGCCGGAGCATTTCCGGACGGTCACCGAGCTTTTGGCGGATGCCCAGCGGCGAAAGGCAGAAAGCAACCGGGAGCTGATCGCCAATCTGAACCGGGCGGGATACGCCCTGGACTACGATGCCATCTGCGCGATGGTCCAGGACGGGGAATTCAACCGCGCCCATGTAGCCCAGGAGCTGACCCGGCTGGGATATACCCGGGACAGCGGCCAGGCCTTCCGGGAGCTGCTGGATGCGGGTGTGGGCTACTACCATCCCCCCAAGCGCATGAGCCCGGAGGAAGCGGTGGCCTTGATCCGCTCCATCGGCGCGGTGAGTGTGCTGGCTCATCCCCTGCTGACCTTCTCCGATGAAGCCCAGCTGCGCCGGCTCCTGGACCGGGTGGTCCCCCAGGGCCTGGAGGCGATGGAAACGGTATATGTGACCTACGATGAGGAAACCACCCGGCGGGCGAAAAATATTGCCGCGGAGTACGGCCTGAAGGAGAGCGGCGGCAGCGATTTTCACGGCCTGCGAAAGCCCGACATTCGCCTGGGCGAGGGGCGGGGAGGACTGAAAGTGCCCTGCTCCCTGCTGGAAAACCTAAAACGGCGCTGAACCAATTTCCTTAAAATACCAGAAACGGTGAACATAACACCGAATATTACGAAAATTTTACGCAGAAATTAAAAATGTCTGCATTCACATATAGCTTTTTTCGGCAGTTTTTGTTATAATGGTCTGGATACCCGGGCGCGCAGCCTGTGATCTAATTTCCCGGAGGGACGATCCGATATGAATCTCGATGTGCAAAAAGCAAGTATTCTCAAACGCATAGCCGCATTCCTGCTGGACTTCATTCTGCTGCTGACCATTATCGTGGCCCTGGGCAGCGTGATCTCCGGCCTGATCGGGCTGGATGACAACAATGAAGCAATGGAAGACTATTACGACAAGTATGAGCAGATCTACGGCATTGATTTCGAGATCACGGAGGAAGAGTATTACGCCCTTTCCGAAGAGGACCGGGCCAATTACGACGCGGCCTACGATGCCCTGGTGGCGGATGACGATTTCATGTATACCTACGGCATGGTGGTCAGCCAGACGCTGCTCATCGTCAGTCTGAGCATCCTTGCGGGCTACCTGCTGACGGAGTTTGCCGTGCCCCTGCTGCTGGGCAATGGCCAGACCATCGGCAAGAAGGTCTTTTCCCTGGCGGTCATGCGCACCAACTGCGTGAAGATCAATACCGTCAGCTTGTTTATCCGCACGGTCCTTGGCAAGTATACCATTGAAACCATGATCCCGGTGCTGGTGGTCATCATGCTGCTGTTTGGCACCACCGGCCTGATGGGCACCATCCTGGTGCTGGGCCTCGCGGTCATCCAGGTGGTTCTGCTGCTGGCTAACCGCAACCACGCCGTTATCCACGATCTGCTGTCCGACTCCATGGTGGTGGATATGTCTTCCCAGATGATCTTCGAGTCTGAAGATGCGCTTTTGGATTATAAAAAGAGAATGTCCGCTGAAAAGGCTGCGCAGGATCCCTATTTCTAAGGGAATACGCAACGCTTTTTTGGCCGCATATATGTATTATCATTCATGAAAGAAAGGGAATTTTATGAAAGTTGTTTTGCAAAACCTGACGAAAGTCTTCCCCAGCCGAAACAAGAAATCCAATGATGAAGTCGTTGCTGTCAATGATTTCACCTTTGAGATTCCTGATGGTTCTCTGGTTGGTCTGCTGGGACCCTCCGGCTGCGGTAAGAGTACCACTCTGTACATGATCAGCGGCCTGCAGAAGCCCACCTCCGGCAAGATCTTCTTCGGTGATGACGATGTGACGGACCTGGCTACCGAGAACAGAGGCATCGGTCTGGTGTTCCAGAACTACGCCCTGTATCCCCACATGACCGTTAAGCAAAACATCATGTTCCCCCTGCAGAACCTGAAGGGTGAGGACAAGCTGAGCAAGGAAGAGATGCTTGAGCGCACTGTCAATGCTGCCAAGCTGGTGCAGATCGAGAACCTGCTGGACCGTAAGCCCGGTGAAATGTCCGGCGGTCAGCAGCAGCGTGTCGCCATCGCCCGTGCCCTGGTCAAGATGCCCCGCGTTCTGCTGCTGGACGAGCCCCTGAGTAACCTGGACGCCCGTCTGAGACTGCAGACCCGTGAGGAGATCCGCCGCATCCAGCGCGAGACCGGCATCACCACCATCTTCGTTACCCACGACCAGGAAGAGGCCATGTCCATTTCCGACGTGATCGTGGTCATGAAGCTGGGCGTCGTGCAGCAGATCGGCAAGCCCCAGGCTGTTTACGATGATCCCGCCAACCTGTTCGTTGCCAAGTTCCTGGGTACTCCCCCCATCAATGTCTTTGACGGCACCGTCAAGGGCGGCAAGCTGTGGATCGGTGAGGACTGCGTGATGGATGTTCCCGGCGTCGCCGATCAGGATGTCCACGTGGGCATCCGTCCCGAGGGCTTCATCCTGGACGAGAACGGCCCCATGCACTGCAAGCTCAATGCCGTTGAGGTCATGGGCCGCGACAGCAGCATCGTTTC
>CAZHEG010000096.1:0-4829 GCA_964531435.1 uncultured Oscillospiraceae bacterium
GGCGCATCTTACGCCTTTCCTGCGGAGCCCAGGACATGGCGCAGCTTGTGGCGCACCACTTCCTTCATGTTGGCCCGGGCGGGGCCCAGGTACTCCCTGGGATCGAATTTTTCGGGATGCTGGGCCATAAACTGCCGCAGGGTGGCTGTGGTGGTCAGGCGCAGGTCTGAGGCCACATTGATCTTGCACACGGCCATTTCAGCGGCACGGCGCAGCTCGCTGTCGGGGATGCCAACGGCACCCGGCATCACGCCGCCGTATTCATTGACCATCCGTACATATTCTTCGGGCACGGAGGAAGCGCCGTGCAGGACGATGGGAAAACCGGGAACGGCCTCCATGATGCCCTCCAGAATGTCAAAGCGCAGCTTTGGCTCGGTGCCGGGCTTGAACTTGTACGCGCCGTGAGAGGTTCCCATGGCGATCGCCAGGGAATCGCAGCCGGTGCGCTCCACAAATTCCGCCACTTCCTCCGGCCGGGTGTAGCGGGCCTGATCCGCCGCTACCTGAACATCGTCCTCGATGCCGGCCAGCGCGCCCAGCTCCGCCTCCACGGTAACGCCCCGGTCATGGGCGTACTCCACCACCCGGCGGGTCAAAGCGATATTTTCTTCAAAGGGGCGGGAGGAGGCATCGATCATCACGGAGGTATAGCCCCGGTCGATGCAGAAGCGGCAGGTTTCAAAGCTGTCGCCATGATCCAGGTGCAGGGCGATAGGGATCTCCGGGCACTCCAGAACGGCAGCCTGGGCAAGCTTGGTGTGATAAGCTGCGTTTTCCCGGACATCCTGGGATACCTGGATGATCACCGGGGAACGCTCTTCCCGGCATGCCTCCACGATGGCCTGCAGCGTTTCCATGCTGTTGAAATTGAAAGCGCCGATGGCGTAGCCGCCGCCATAGGCTTTTTGAAACATCTCTTTTGTTGTGACAAGGGGCATGGTGCCACCTCCTTTTGTATTAAGCATAGCGGATGGTGCGGAAAATGTCAATTCCTGAAATTTTACTTGACTGTTGATGGAAAATAAGCGATAATATTTAGGTTGAGCGCATAATTCTGAAATGAGGTCGTGCTATGAAAATTCAGCAGAAACTTCGGGAATTCGCCCTGATCATCATTGGAACCGCGGTGGTTGCCGCGGCAGTGTATTTCTTCATGCTCCCCAGCGATGTCGCCGTCGGCAGTGCTACGGCGCTTGCAAATGTGCTGCATAATTTTATCCCGCTGCCGGTGTCTGTCATCACCTTTATCCTGAATATGGTTTTGCTGGCATTGGGTTATATTTTCGTTGGCAGGGAATTCGCGGCTAAAACGGTGTTTGGCTCCGTGATGCTCCCGGTGTATCTTGCCATATTTGAGGTTCTGTTTCCGAATTTTCAGTCCCTGACCGGTGAGCCCGCTCTGGATGTGCTGTGCTATATTCTGGTGGTCAGCATGGGCCAGGCGCTGCTCTTCTCCTGTGATGCTTCCACCGGCGGTCTGGAGGTTCCCGCGAGGCTGCTGAACAAGTACCTGCATATGGATATGGGCCAGGCCTTTTCCCTGTCCGGCATGGCGGTGGCATTGACCTCTGCTGTTTGCTATGATTCCAAGATCGTGGTGCTGAGCGTGCTGGGCACCTATTTCGGCGGTCTGCTGGTGGATAAGTTCAGCTTTGGCATGAACATCAAACGGCGGGTGTGCATCATCTCTTCCCAGGCGGACGAGATCGTGAACTATATCCTCCATGACCTTCACAGCGGCGCGTCGCTGTATGAGGTGACCGGCGCGGCCACCGGAACCGTCCGGCAGGAGATCAATGTCATCGTAGACCGGCAGGAATACCGGGCTTTGATGGACTATATGAAGCTGACGGATCCCCGGGCCTTCATTACGGTCTACTCCGTCAATGAAGTCCGCTATGTCCCTAAAAAGTAAACCGTAGGCGCAGCATTGGCTGCGCCTTTTGCTTGCCGCTCTGGTTATCGAAAAACAATAAAAAGTTATTGACAGAAGCGGGAGAACACACTATAATGAAATCAATAGGAGGTGGCTTTATGGAAAAGCTGAAAACCCTGCTGCGAAAGATGGCGGCAGAGCCCCTGTGGACTTACCTGACATTGCTGTGGATCTTTGTGGCGGTCAGCATTGCGGGCGGATTTATCTGGGTGCTGCTTGAGGAGGGGGAGGACTGGGCTGAGAGAATCGTATCCTATATGGGTGTCTGCATATATGGACCGGTGCTGCTGGGAATTTTTGTCCTGGGGCCGGGACTGCTGTCCGCATACAATCTTTTCTATCTGTTTTCCTCCACAAAATCGGAAGTGCTTGGGCATGCCGGGCGCAAGGTGGAGTATGTGACCATCCTGTTCGGCGCGGTCTGCACTATGCTCTGGGGTGCCGTCCGGGATATCCGCTGGACTGTGGACTGGTGGGAGCAGCTCTATTCCTTTGAGCACCACACGCCGGTCGCGACATGGACGTGGCCCACGGTGGCGGCGGTTGCCGCGGTGGCGTTTGTTGGCTATCTGATCCTGCGGCTGCGGCGGGGGAAGGCAATGCCGCCTCTGGCACTGGTGCTTTGCCTGGGCTGTCTGTACCTCGGCATGGCGCTGTGCACCGTTTGGATCGTACAGGTGGTATGTTACGACTGGGTGCTCTGCGTGTATCCTGCCAATCTGATCCTGATTTTTTTAAAGCTGGTGCATGAAACGGCCCGGGACTGGATCGCCCGGGAGGAACAGCTGCCCCGGCAGAAGCTGGCAGGCCTCTTTACCTTCACGAACCGGGCGGTGGGATGGCCGATTCTCGCCGCGGTACCGCTGCTGGGTGTTCTGGTGGCGGTGCTGGTGCTCTTCGGTCAGGAGCCGGATGCCATTATTCAGGCCTGGACCCAAACCAGCGACTGGACCCTTTCCCAGCAGGTGGCGCCCCAGGACCTTCCGTATGACGGGCATTACCTCTGCACCGTGGCGGCAGGGGGCCACCGGCGGCTTGTGAAGCCCCAGCGGATGGGACTGCGGCATGGCCACCGGGTGCTGGTGAACCGGCAGCTTTGTGTTGCCAATGCCTTTGAGCAGCTGCTCCAGGAGCGTCTGCCACGGCTGCACCGGGCGGTGCGGTATGTGTATGACCGGTATGGCTACCCCGTGGCGAAGCACATCCGCTCGGCCTGGACGGCGGACGTGGTATGGCTGCTGATGAAGCCGCTGGAGTGGATCTTCCTGGCGGTGCTGTACCTGTGGGATGAAAAGCCGGAAAACCGCATCGCGGTGCAGTATCCCCACAGCCCCGTTCCGAAGCTGTAATAAAAAAGTACCAATTGCAACAATGTTATTCGGTATGAGAGGAAGCCCTCTGTGTCTGCGGGAAATGCGGAACAGAGGGCTTTTTGGAGCCGCGATGGGGGACAATTCAAGGGAGGAAGCAAATGCGGTGCCAACACGGCAGAAATGGATATGCTGCGGAATCGGGCACTGGCCTATGCGGAGGCGCTTCAAAAAATGCTGTATCAATAATGATTCTTTTCATTTGCAGTGCGTGCGACAATTATCTGCGCAGTGTCGCATTTGCGTCATTATTCCAGTAACTGACTGTTGCGAATAAAACATCTGCTGCGGTATAATAATTGTATCACTGGAAATGTTCCGGAAGGGAGCAACTTATGAAAATAGAATGGAAATCCTGCATTCGTTTAGGTGTAAGCGCCTTTTTGCTGTTTCTGTGCATCAGCTATTGGTCCGCGTTTACCCGGCTTTTGGGCACCCTGGTGGGTGCTGCCATGCCGCTGCTGATCGGCTGTGTCATCGCCTACATCATCAACATCTTAATGACCTTCTATGAACGCCACTATTTTCCGAAGTCAAAGAGCAAAGCGGTGCTTAAGAGCCGCCGTGCCGTTTGTATGCTGGCGGCCTTCGCAACACTGGTGCTGGTTGTCATTCTCCTGGTCCGGATGGTGGTGCCGGAGCTGATGGCCTGTGTGGAGCTGCTGATCTCTCAGGTTCCCGGTGCGTTCAACGCGCTGATCGATTGGCTGGAATCCGTGGGGATCGTGCCGGAGGATCTGCTGGCACCGCTGCAGAATGTGGATTGGAAATCCAAGATCGAGCAGATCATCGGCGTTCTGACCACCGGCGTGGGCAATGTGATGGGCACTGCCATTACCATGGTTTCTTCCGTTTTCTCCGGCATTGTGACCGCCCTGTTCGCACTGATCTTTGCCATCTATCTTCTGACGGGAAAAGAGACTCTGGGCAGCCAGCTTGACCGGGTGCTGAAGCGCTATATCAAGGAAAACCTGTATACCAGGATTCGCTATATTCTTTCCGTCGTGAATGACTGCTTCCACAAGTATATCGTCGGACAGTGCACCGAGGCCGTGATTCTGGGTGTTCTGTGTGCCCTGGGCATGATGCTGTTCCGCTTCCCCTATGCCACCATGACCGGCGCTGTGGTCGCCTTTACCGCCCTGATCCCTGTGGCGGGCGGCTACATCGGCGCGGCTGTGGGCGCGTTTATGATCCTGACCGTATCTCCTGTGAAGGCGGTTCTGTTCCTGGTCTATATCGTCGTGCTGCAGCAGCTGGAGAATAATCTTATTTATCCCCGTGTGGTTGGCTCCTCCATGGGCCTGCCTGCTATCTGGGTGCTGGCTGCCGTTACCATTGGCGGAGGCGTGATGGGCGTTGCGGGTATGCTGGTCGGCGTGCCTCTGGCGGCAACTGCCTACCGGCTGCTGCGGGAGGATGTCAACAGAGCACCCAAAACCCAGCCTGCCCCGGCGGACGCCCCTGAATTGATCCCCGAGGTGGAGCAACAGTCTACCTGAGGACAGGTTTTGATGAAA
>CAZHEG010000097.1:0-4810 GCA_964531435.1 uncultured Oscillospiraceae bacterium
CTCCAATTTATCCTCATCCTATCATGCGAGAAAGGAAAATGCAAGAAAGGGCTTTCTTTTTGCCGCTGAAACGTATATAATAGAGGAAACAAAAATTTGGAGGTACAGTCATGGCAGCTCCGTTACATATGGATCCCCAGCGCAAGGCATCCCTGGATGCCGGCTTTGCCGCCGCCTTCGGCGGCGCACCCACCCGCTATTTTTCCGCACCCGGCCGCACGGAGATCGGCGGCAACCACACCGACCACCAGCGGGGCAGAGTCCTGGCGGCGGCGGTGAATCTGGACACCCTGGCGGCAGTCCGGCCCAACGGCACGGATCTGATCCGCATCCAGTCCGAGGGCTATCCCATGTGCCAGGTGGACATCCGGGAGCTGGAGCCGGTGGCAGGGGAGATCAATACCACCCCGGCGCTGGTGCGGGGCGTTGCCGCCCGGTTTGCCCAGTTGGGCTGCCATGTGCAGGGCTTTGATGCCTACTGCGTTTCCACGGTGCTGCCCGGCTCGGGTCTCAGCTCCTCCGCCGCTTTTGAGGTGCTGGTGGGAACCATGATCAACCACCTGTGGTTTGAGGGCAAGGTCAGCCAGCCGGAGATCGCCATGATCGGGCAGTACGCCGAGAATGTGTTCTTCGGCAAGCCCTGCGGCCTGATGGACCAGATGGCCTCCGCTGTGGGCGGCCTGATCACCATTGATTTTTTTGACAAGGCAAAGCCCATCATCCGGTCGGTGGAGTTTGATTTTTCCGCCTGCGGCCACGCCCTGTGCATCATCGACACCCGGGCCAGCCACGCGGACCTGACCGACGAATACGCCGCCATCACCATTGAGCTGAAGAAGATCTGCGCCCACTTCGGCAAGGAAGTGCTGACTGAGATCGGCGAGGGGGAATTCTACGGCGCAATTCCCGCCCTGCGGGAGAAGTGCGGCGACCGGGCAGTCATGCGGGCCATCCACTTCTATGACGAAAATGCCCGGGTGCTGGAGCAGGTAGCCGCGCTGGAGGCCGGGGATTTTGACCGGTTCCTGGAGCTGATCGACCGGAGCGGCCAGTCCTCCTGGATGCACCTGCAGAACGTGATCCCCGCGGGCTACAAGGAGCAGCAGGATGTTGCGTTGTCCCTGGCCCTGTGCCGCCATCTGCTGGGCGGACGGGGTGCCTGCCGGGTCCACGGCGGCGGCTTCGCCGGAACGGTGCAGGCCTTCGTGCCGGTGGATATCCTGGAGCATTTCCGCAGCGGCATTGACGCGGTGCTGGGAGAAGGCGCCTGCCATGTGCTCTCCATCCGGCCCCAGGGCGGCGTGGAAGTCGAAATTTGATGAAGAAAGAGGTATTCTTTTTCCGGGAATACCTCTTTTCACACTTCCATTTTCGGCTCCGTGGGTGTATAATGACACCTGACAAAAGCAAGGAGCGAAGATCCGTGAATAAATTACTGATGAGTGAGATCGTGGTGCTGCTGGCCCTGCTGGCGGTATCCGTGATGATAAGAGTGGGCGTTCTGGATGCCTCGGCCCAGGCAGGGGATGAACCCTTGGTGCAGGAGACCACAGGGCCCGTGGAAACAGAGCCCCCGGAAACGGAGCCCCCGGCAACAGAGCCGGAGCCGGTGGTGCTGACCTTTGCCGATGACTTCACCCTGGAGTCCGGCCATTATTTCGTATACGACTGTGCCAATGAGACCATGATGGCGGTGTCCGGCACCGAAACGGACAAGATCTATCCCGCCAGCGTTACCAAGCTGTTTTCCGCCTATGTGGCGCTGCAGTACCTGAACCCCAAGCTGTCCGTCATGGTGGGCAACGAAGTGAACCTGGTGGCGTCCGACAGCTCCCTGGCCTATATCCGGCAGGGACAGAAGATCACCGTGGAAAAGCTGGTGGAGGGCATGATGCTCCTCAGCGGCAATGATGCCGCCTATGCCCTGGCTGCGGCGACGGCCCGGGCCGTTACCGGAAATTCCTCCATGAGCGCCAAGGATGCGGTGGCCTACTTCGTGGACATGATGAACCAGGCGGCGGAGGAATATTACCTGACGGGCAGCCACTTTATGAACCCGGACGGCTACCAGGATCTGAACCACTACACCTGCGCCGCGGATCTGGTGACCATCGCCCGGCTGGCTCTGAGCAATGAGACCATCGCCCAATATGTGGGAAGCCATTCCGTGACCCTGGATTTCTACGGCACCGAGACCACCTGGAACAACACCAACGCGCTGCTGAACCCCGCGTCCCAGTACTACCGGGAGGAGGCGGTGGGCCTGAAAACCGGCTCCACCAGCTACGCCGGCTTCTGCCTGCTGTCCGCCTTTGAGTATGACGGCGACTACATTATCATCGGCGCCTTTGGCTGCGTCCGCCCGGAGGACCGCTACATCGACACCCTGAAGCTGTATGATCTGGTGCTGGAGACCTTTGCAGAAAATACCGTGGAAGAAACACCATAAGAAATAAAGAA
Source organism: uncultured Oscillospiraceae bacterium (assembly GCA_964531435.1). Classification (GTDB taxonomy): domain Bacteria; phylum Bacillota; class Clostridia; order Oscillospirales; family Oscillospiraceae; genus Faecousia. The sequence continues at coordinate 2,461 of CAZHEG010000097.1, forward strand.
CCATCAGGAGGGCTGTATTATGAAACGCAGTGAGATCAACCGCGCCTTAAAAGAGCTGGAAGCGATGACCCAGGCCTACCGCTTTGCCCTGCCGCCTTTCTGCCATTTCACCCCGGAGGAGTGGCAGACCAAGGGCCATGAGTACGATGAGGTCCGGGATTGCATGCTGGGCTGGGATATCACCGATTATGGTATGGGCAACTTTGACAAGTTCGGCTTTTCCCTCATCACCATCCGCAACGGCAACCGGGCCATGGCGGACAAGTATCCCAAGGTCTACGCCGAGAAGCTGCTGTACCTGAAGGAGGGCCAGTACGCCCCCAACCATTTCCACTGGTACAAGACCGAGGATATCATCAACCGGGGCGGCGGAAATGTGCTGATCCGGGTATACAACAGCCTGCCCGATGAGGAGATCGATTACCATTCCGATGTGACGGTCCACACCGACGGCCGTACATACACTGTCCCTGCCGGCACCCAGATCCGGCTGACCCCCGGCGAGAGCATCCATGTGCAGCAGTACCTGTACCACGATTTCTCCGTGGAAGAGGGAACGGGCGCTGTGCTGCTGGGCGAGGTGAGCCAGTGCAACGACGACAACACCGACAACCGCTTCAATCCGCCCGTGGGCCGCTTCCCCGAGATCGAGGAGGACGAGCCGCCCTACCGGCTCCTGTGCAACGAGTATCCCGCGGCGAAGTAAGGAGAAGGCCATGCTTGATGTTGTAGCTTTGGGCGAATTGCTCATTGATTTTGCTGCCCAGGGAACGGACGGTGCGGGTTACCCCACCATGAAGGCCAATCCCGGCGGCGCGCCCGGAAATTATCTGGCGGCCCTTGCCAAGTATGGCGCAAAGACTGCGTTTATCGGCAAGGTGGGAGCGGATGCCTTTGGCGATCTGCTCCTGGGCACCCTGGGGGAAGCGGGCATTGAAACCCGGGGCATCCTCCGGGATCCCGGCGTGTTCACCACGCTGGCCTTCGTCACCTTTGACGCCCATGGCGACCGCTCCTTCAGCTTTGCCCGAAAGCCCGGCGCGGATACCCAGCTTCGCTGGGAGGAAGTGGACCGCACCCTGATCGACGAATGCCGGATCTTTCATTTCGGCACCCTCAGCCTGACGGGGGAGCCGGTTCGGGAGACGACCCAAAGGGCAGTGGCCTATGCCGGGAGCAAGGGCAAGCTGATCACCTTCGATCCCAATCTGCGTCTGCCCCTGTGGGGCAGCCCGGAGGAAGCGAAGGAGCAGATCCTCTGGGGCCTCAAGCAGGCGGATGTGGTGAAGATCAGCGATGAAGAGGTGGCTTTCCTTTGGGGCTGCACCCCGGAGGAGGGAGCGCAGCGCCTGCTTCAGGACTATGGCGTAGCCCTTGCCATGGTGACACTGGGGCCCAAGGGCTGTATCCTGCAAAACCGGAACGGCGCATGCCGCGCCGCGTCGCCCAAGGTCCATCCCGTGGATACCACCGGCGCCGGAGATATCTTCGGCGGCAGCGCTGTCAGCCGCCTGCTGCAATTGGGCCAGGCACCGGAGGAATTGACGGTCAGCCAGCTGCAGCAGATCGCTGCCTTTGCCTGCACCGCCGCCAGCCTGTCCACAGAGCATTCGGGAGGCATCCCCAGCATCCCGGCTCAGGAAACGGTGATCAGCCGAATTTGAACTCTATAAAAATGAAACAGCCAGGAAGCTGCGGGAGATCCGAAGCTTCCTGGCCTTTTTATCTGCCGGGGTGAAGGTAAAAAATATGGAGGCTGAAAATTCAGCCTCCATGGGGTGTGCTTTTTAATTACTTGTGAGCACCGGCGACCTGAGCAGCAACCTCGGCTGCGAAGTCGTCGACCTTCTTCTCGATGCCCTCACCCTTGATGTAGTGAACAGCGTCGACGAAGGTGATCTTGCCGCCCAGCTTCTTGCCGGCGTCGGCAATGTAGCCGGCCACGTCGCCCTTGAACAGGTCGCCGCGGACGAACTCCTGCTGCAGCAGGCAGATCTCCTTGTAGAAGGCAGCCATCTTGCCCTGAGCGATCTTCTCCTTGACCTGAGCGGGCTTGGAAGCCATCTTGGGGTCGTTGTCCATCAGAGCGACCTGAACGGCCAGCTCCTTGTCCACCTCAGCCTGGGGGACCTGAGCCTTGTCCCAGTACTTGGCGTTCATAGCAGCGATCTGCATGGCAACGTTCTTGCCCACCTCGGTGGCGTCGATGTCGCCCTCGACGGCCAGGTTGACCAGAACGCCGTGGGTGCCGCCGGCGTGAACGTAAGCGACGTTGGTGTTCTCGGCGTAGCGGATGAAGCGGCGGATCTGCATGTTCTCGCCGATGGACATGACCTTCTCCTGCATGATC
>CAZHEG010000098.1:0-4797 GCA_964531435.1 uncultured Oscillospiraceae bacterium
GGACCCGGGAGAGGGGCAGGGCCAGGTTCATGCGGATGTGGCACTTGCCGTGGAACTGGCGGCCGTCCTGAACGGCGACGCCCACATCATGGCAGGCCTTCAGCACCTCGTCCAGGGTTTTGCCGTGGGTCTGGCACCAGCCGGAGCAATCCACGAACAGCATATAGGTGCCCTGGGGCTTGCTGACGGTGACACCGTCGAAATGCTTTTCGATGTAGCTGCAGGCGAAATCCACATTGCCGGTAATGGTCTGGCACAGCTCGTCCACCCAAATATGGCCCTCGTCCTTATAGCCGCCGATGAGGGCGTACATGCTCAGCACGTTCATGGAGTTATAATGGCTCAGGGAGGCTTCCTTTTCCATCCGGTCTTTCAGCCAGGAGTTGTACACTACGCTGTAACTGCCCACCAGGCCCGCAAGGTTGAAGGTCTTGCTAGGGGCGTACATGGCGACGGTGCGCATTTTCGCGTCCTCGCTGACGGACTGGGTGGGGATGTGCTTGTGGCCGGAGAGGATGATATCCGACCAAATCTCGTCGGAGATGACGTACACATCGTGGCGGCGGTAGACTTCCATGGCCTGCTCGATCTCCCATTTTTCCCAGACGCGGCCGCAGGGATTGTGGGGGGAGCAGAAAACGGCGGCGTGGATCTTATGCTCCACGATCTTCTTCTCCATGTCCTCAAAATCCATCCGCCAGATGCCGTTTTCGTCCAGGCGGAGGGGAGAGTGGATGATATGATAGCCGTTGTCCTCCAGGGAGTGGGTGAAGCCGATGTAGGTGGGGGAATGGAGGAGGACATTGTCACCCCGGGAGCACAGCACATTCAGCGCGGAGACGACACCGCCCAGTACGCCGTTGGCGTAGCCAATGTGCCGGGGCTCCAGACCCTCTACACCGTTGCGGCGGTGGTGCCAGTCGGCAATGGCGGCATAGTATTCGGCACGGGGGGCGAAATAGCCGTAGGCCGGATGCTGGGCACGCTGGATGATGGACTCCACAATGGTGGGGACGGTGGGGAAATTCATGTCCGCGACCCACATGGGGATGGCGTCAAAGCCTTCCTTGGGGGCACCGGGGAGGCCGGGATAGCCCAGAAGATCCACTGCGATGGCATCCTTGCCGTGGCGGTCCATGATGGAAGTGAAATCGTAACGCATGGAAGAACCCTCCTAAATCGTGATGGCATTATTATAATCCACCCTCCGGCAAAATGCAACAGCAATCGGCAGCGGCGGAGGCAGGCGTTGACGGGGGGAGAAAAATGGGGTAAAATGACAGAGAGGTGAAGGATATGCTGGAAAACTGGGGTGCGACTTACACCCTGAAGGCGTGGAAATGACACCGGGAAAGGGAGCAGAGCACATGAAGGCAGACTGCCATGTACATATGGTGCTGGACGGGGTGGACTGGAAACAGGCCATCCGGCGGCATGAGAACGGGCCGGACCGGGCGGTGATCCGGCGGGCGCTGGAGGGCTACCGGGCGCTGGGGTACGGATACCTGCGGGACGGCGGCGACCGTTGGGGCGTGGGAAAGGCGGCCCGGGAAATGGCGGGGGAATTTGGCATCACTTACAGAACGCCCCTGGCACCCCTTTGCAAAAAGGGGCACTACGGGGCATTCATCGGAGAAGTCTGGGGCGATCTGGCAGAATATGCCCGGCTGGTGGAGAAGCAGCGCCGGGAGGGAGCGGATTTTATCAAGATCATGATCTCCGGGCTGATGGATTTTGACCGCTTCGGCGTACTGACCGAGGATGGACTGGCTGCCGGGGAGATTCGGGAGCTGGTGCACATTGCCCACGAGGAGGGCTTTGCCGTGATGGCCCACGCCAACGGAGCACGCACTGTGGAAGCGGCGGCGGAAGCGGGCGTGGATTCGGTGGAGCACGGGGCCTATCTGGACGGCGAGGCGCTGGCGGCCATGAAGGAGGGGGACGTTGTATGGGTCCCCACCATTTCCACCGTTGCGAACCTGCGGGGCAGGGGAAGATTCCGTGAGGAGGCCGTGGAGAAGATCTACGAAAACGCGGCGGAAAGCATCGGGGCGTTCGCAGCCATGGGCGGCAGGATCGCACCGGGCAGCGATGCCGGGGCATGGGCTGTCCCCCACGGCTGTGACACGGAGGCGGCGCTGCTGGAGTCCATCTGCGGCGGGGCCGCGCTGGAGCGGGGCACAAAAAAGATTCAAGAGAAATTTTAATGAAATTTTTGAGAAGTTGCACGAAAATGTGCAACTTCTTTTTTGTTTTCAGGTAGGGGTGAAAGGGAGGATCGGAATGGGGAGCAAAACCAAGGACACAGAGCTGAAGGAACGGATCAAAAACGGGCAGGTGAGCCGGGCGGATGTGGTCAGGCGATTGGCGGAGCTTGCCTTTGGACGGGCCAATGACTGTGTGAAGCTGGTGCTGGATGAAAGTGTCAGCCTGGACAGGCTGGATCTGAGCCTGCTCAGCGAGGTAAAGCGAAATGACAAGGGGACGGTGGAGGTGCGGCTCATCGACCGGCTGCGGGCGCTGGAACAGCTTCAGCTGCTGGCATCGGATGTGGGCGGGGATATGGAATCCTTTCTGAAGGCACTGCAGGGGGGACAGCAGGATGGGGTATAGCGCATTTTCTCCGAAGCAGAGGAAGGTGCTGACCTGGTGGCTGCCGGGAAGCGGGTGCGAAGGGTATGAGGCCATCGTCTGTGATGGAGCGGTGCGGTCCGGGAAAACCATGGCGATGGGACTGTCCTTTTTTCTGTGGGCCCAGAGCTGCTTTGACGGGCAGAAATTCGGCGTATGCGGAAAGACCATCGCTTCCCTGCGGCGGAATGTCCTGTCGGAGATCCTGCCCCGGATGGAGGCACTGGGGGCCACATGGAAGGAAAGGCGGTCGGAAAATGTGGTGACGGTGACCTTCCGGGGCCACCGCAACCAATTTTACATTTTCGGCGGGCGGGACGAAAGCTCTGCCAGTCTGATTCAGGGCATTACCTTTGCGGGGGTGCTGATGGATGAGGTGGCGCTGATGCCCCGAAGCTTTGTGGAGCAGGCCTGCGCCCGGTGCAGTGTGGCGGGAAGCCGGCTGTGGTTCAACTGCAATCCCGCCGGGCCGGGGCACTGGTTTTACAGGACGTGGATCCTGGAGGCGGAGGAGCGGAAGTGCCTGCGGCTCCACTTTACCATGGAGGATAACCCGTCACTGACGGAGGAGATCCGGCAGCGGTACCGGCGGCTGTACACCGGGGTGTTTTACCGGCGGTTCATTCTGGGACAGTGGGCCCAGGCGGAGGGGCGGGTATACGACTTCTTTGAGCCGGAGATGGTTCGGCCCGTGCCGGAGGGGGCGATGGAAAAATGGTACATCTCCTGCGACTACGGAACGGTGAACCCCACATCCATGGGGCTGTGGGGGCTGCGGGATGGGGTCTGGTACCGGGTGAAGGAATTTTACTTCGACTCCCGGCGGGAGATGCGGCAGATGACGGATGAGGAATATGCCGGGGCCATGGGACAGCTGGCGGGGGACCGGAGGATCACCGCGGTGATCGTGGATCCGTCGGCGGCCAGCTTCATGGAGGTGCTGCGGCGCAAGGGCTGGCGGGTGATGAAGGCGGACAACGATGTGCTCTCGGGAATCCGGGCTGCCAGCGACGCATTGAAGGAAGGGAAGATCGTGATCTGCGAGGGGTGCAATGACTGCATCCGGGAGATGGACGAGTATGTGTGGGATCTTGGCAGCGGTGCCAGGGACCGGGTGAAAAAGGAGCACGACCATGCCATGGATGACATGCGTTATTTTGTGGCGACGGTGCTGAAAAAGAAGGATGCGGGCTTTACCGCCTGCGCCGTGGAGCGGAGAAAGTGAACCGGGCCGGGAGCCGCCACCAAAGCGGGAACGGACGGAATTTGAAAGGAGAATGGAACATGAAACGAAAACGGAAGGAAAAAGCCCTGACGGCCCAGGCCTGCCAGCTGCGGTGCAGCGGGGGGTATCCCTTTGGCGCGCTGAAGGGGTTTGTCCCTCTGGGAAGCGGAGAGGACCGGATCTACCGGCAGCTGCGGGAGGCGATCCCGGTGATGGACGCGGCGGTGGGAAAGCTGGTGCGGCTCAGCGGCGGCTTCGGGGTGAAGTGCAAAAATGCCGTGGCTCAGGCCAGGTTGGAGCAATTCCTGAAAACCGTGCCCACGGGCCATGGGCAGTTCGGCATCGACAGCTTCGTGACCGGGTACATGGACAGCCTGCTGACGGTGGGCCGGGCGGCGGGTGAGATCGTCGTGGGCGGCGGGAAGGTGCAGGGCGTGTGCTGGGGCGATGTGACCCGGCTGCAGGCGGAAGAAGGGGACAGCTGCATGGATGTGGTGCTGTGGGGCCCCGACGAAAAGGGGAGGATGCGTCCGCTGCCCTATCAGCAGCTGCTGCTGTTTACCACCCTGAACCCGGAGCCGGATCATCCCTATGGCGTGAGCATGTTCCGGGGGATGCCCTTCCTGGCGGATATCCTGATGAAGATCTACACCGCCATGGGCAGCAACTGGGAGCGCTCCGGTAATGTCCGGTACAGCGTCATCTGCAAGGGCGGGGAGGATATGGATCCGGTGCAGGCGGCAGAGCGGGGGAAACAGATCGCCCAGGAATGGACCCGGGCCATGGAGGACGGCAAAAACGGCACGGTAAGGGATTTCGTGGCGGTGGGTGACGTGGAGATCAAGGTCATCGGCGGGGAGGCACCGATTCTCGACTCCCAGGTGCCGGTGCGGCAGATCATGGAGCAGCTGGTGGCTAAGACCGGGCTGCCGCCCTTCCTG
>CAZHEG010000099.1:0-4790 GCA_964531435.1 uncultured Oscillospiraceae bacterium
GAAAGAGAGATCGCCATGGTGTTCCAGAGCTATGCTCTGTATCCCCAGATGAGCGTGTACGACAACCTGGCATTCGGCCTGACTCTGCAGGGCGTTGACGAGGACGTGATCGACAAGAAGGTCAAGCACGTCGCCAGCATCCTGGGCCTGACCGATTATCTGGAGCGTATGCCCCGCGCTCTTTCCGGCGGCCAGCGCCAGCGTGTTGCTGTTGGCCGTGCAATCATTCGTAAGGTCGGCGTGTTCCTGATGGACGAGCCTCTCTCCAACCTGGACGCCAAGCAGCGTGTTACCATGCGTGCGGAGATCGCTCAGATTCACCGTCAGACCGGCGCTACCACCATCTACGTTACCCATGACCAGATCGAGGCCATGACCCTGGCAGACCGGATCGTCATTATGAAGACCGGCTATGTCCAGCAGGTAGGCACTCCCTACGAGCTGTATTTCAAGCCCGCGAACCTGTTCGTCGCAGGCTTCATCGGAGAGCCTCCCATGAACTTCATCCGCAGAACCGTGAAGAACGGCTGCATTCAGATCGGCGATACCGTGCTTGACATTTCTCCCAAGCTGGGCCACCTGGTGAAGGATTACGAAGGCAAGGATGTCCACTTCGGCTTCCGTCCCGAGTCCATCGTCCTGGGCGAGGCTGACAACGCCTATGTCCTGGGCGCCAATGTGGAGCTGACGGAGATGCTGGGTGACAACACCAACGTTTACGTCAATATCGCGGATGCAAACGCCATCCTGAAGGTCAATCCCCATGATACCCCCGCGACCGGCTCCGACATCGTCTTCTCCATCCCCATGGAGAGCGTGTATCTGTTCGATTCCGAGACCGAGAATGTCATCGATATCGAGGCAGAGGTGGCTGCGGTCAAGTAATGACCGATCCTTCCCGGGGTAGGGAAGAATATGAGAATCAAATGTGAGGAACAAGGAATGAAATTTCACAACCTTTATGTTTCCTCTGTTTCGGCTTGCTTTGAACTGGAAAACGCAAATCCGTATTATTCGGAAGCTGCTTACGATGTAACAGTGAATGGTGCGCCCGCCCTGATGGGCGTGCGCACCAATGTTTTTTCCCTGTTCGATCTGGAGCCCGGAACGGAATACTCTGTTGCAGTGGGCGAGGATACCATCTTCTTTACCACGCTGGAGGAGTCCGGCTGCATCAGTGTAAAAGACTTTTTCGCGGTGGGTGACGGCATCACGGACGATACCGCCGCCATCCAAAACGCCATCGACTGCTGTCCCATTGGGGGAAGAGTGACGGTTCCCGCGGGAACCTACCACATCCGGCCCCTGGTGCTGAAGTCTGACATGACTTTGGAGCTGAAGGCGGGTGCTGTCCTGCTGGGTGATACCTGTGAGGAACACTATTCCATCCTCCCGGGGGAGATCCCCGATGGAGTGACCGGTGCCATGCGTCAGATCAGCTCCTGGGAGGGCGCTCCGTTCCCTTGCCGGCAGAGCCTGATCAGTGCCCACAGCGCCCGGAACATTTCGATTGTCGGCCAGGGCGTTATCGACGGCAATGCCGTCAATTCCACCTGGTGGATCAATGTAAAGACCCGTAAGATCGGACGGCCCAAGCTGGTGTTCCTGAATAATTGCGAAAACATTCGATTCCACGGCATTCTGGGACGGAATTCTGCCTGCTGGCATTTCCATCCCTTCTTCAGCAAGAATGTACATTTCTACCATACCGCCGTTGAGGCTCCCAAGGACAGCCCCAATACCGACGGTACTGACCCGGAGAGCTGTGACGATGTGCGCTACATCGGCATGCGCTTCTCTGTTGGCGATGATGCCATCGCCATCAAATCCGGTAAAATGTATATGGGCATGAAGTATCAGACCCCCGCCACCAACCATCTGGTGCGCAACTGCCTGATGGAGCATGCCCACGGTGCCATGGTTCTGGGCAGCGAAATGTCCGGCGGCGTTCGGGATCTGACGGTGTCCCAGTGCTACTTCAAGCATACCGACCGGGGCCTGCGGATCAAGACACGCCGGGGCCGCGGCAAGTACGCGGTCATTGACGGCGTGGAGTTTTCCAACATCCGGATGGACAACGTGATGGCACCCCTGGTCATGAATATGTATTACTTCTGTGACCCGGACGGACATGATGAGATCGTCTGGAGCAAGGAGCCCCATCCTGTGGATGACGGCACACCTTACCTGGGCTCCTTCCTGTTCCGGGATATGGAATGCACCGATTGCGAGTGGGCAGCAGGCTATTTCTACGGCCTGACCGAGCAGCCCATCGGCAGCGTTGCCATCGAGAATGTGAATTTTGCATTCAAGGATGACGCTCAGGCGGGTATGCCTGCAATGATGGATTTCATTGACGAGGAGTGCAAGCGGGGCCTGTATTTCAACTGCGTCCGCAAGGTATCGCTGAAAAACGTTACCATGAGCGGTCAGCAGGGAGACCGGCTGATTACTGTCAATGTGGATGAGGTGATGGACCAATGAACAATATCGAACGGTACTTAAACCGCATCATGGAGGAGTCCACTCCGGACCGTCCGCTGTGGAACATTGAGAAAATCAAAGAGGGCAAGGTCAACGGCTGGAACTACATCGACGGCTGCATGATGATCGCCCTGCTGAATATGTACAAGATCACCGGGGAGAAGCGCTACTACGATTTCGCGGAGAACTTCCTGGACCACTATGTTTTCGAGGACGGCAGCATCCGGGGCTTCCGGGAGGAAGACTACAACCTGGATAATATCTGCGAGGGCAGAGTGCTCTTTGATGTGTATGCCATGAGCGGGAAAGAAAAGTACCGCAAAGCCATGGAGACCCTTCGGGGCCAGCTGCTCCGCCAGCCCCGCACCCATGAGGGCAACTTCTGGCACAAGGCCATCTATCCCAACCAGGTCTGGCTGGACGGACTGTATATGGCCCAGGTGTTCTACACCCGCTATACCACGGATTTTGAAAGTGGTGCCAGCTATGAGGACATCCGCCGGCAGTTCCGCACCGTCCACGAGAAGATGTACGACAAGGAAAACGGCCTGTACCGCCATGGCTATGATGCCAGCGGAAAGGCATTCTGGGCAGGGGAGAGCGGCTGTTCCCGCAATCCCTGGCTGCGCAGCCTTGGCTGGTTCAGCGCGGCGCTGATCGATGTGACGGTGGAGATCGCCCCCGGCGCTGACGAATTCCGGGAGGAGATGGTGTCCATCGCCCGGGAACTGGCGCAGAATCTGCTGCCCTACATTGATCCCGTCAGCGGCATGCTTTGGCAGGTGCCCAACCAGATCGGCAGGGAAGGCAATTACCCCGAGACCTCCGGCTCTGCCATGGTGGCTTACTTCTATCTGAAGGGTGCACGGCTTGGCATCCTGGACAAGTCCTATGCAGCCACCGGTGCAGGAATTTTCCAGAGCATCTGTGACCGCTATCTCACCGAGACCGACGGACGGCTGAACCTGGGCGGCATTTGCCTGGTAGCGGGCCTTGGTCCGGAGAACAACCGCCGGCGGGACGGTTCCTATGAATATTATATTTCCGAGCCTATCGTGGAAAATGACGCCAAGGGTTTGGCGCCCTTCCTGATGTGTTATACCGAACTTTTACTGTCTCAAAAGGAGGAAAAATGATATGAATATGTTTGATTTGACCGGCAAGCTGGCTCTGGTTACCGGCGGTGCCCACTCCATCGGCTTTGCCATCGGTAAGGGCCTGGCCCAGGCCGGCGCTACCGTCTGCTTCAACTGCACCAGCGAGAAGAGCCGCCAGCGCGGCGAGGCCAACTACGCCGCCGAGGGCATCACTGCCTACGGCTATGTTGCCAACGTCACCAGCGAGGAAGAGATGAACGCCCTGGTTGCCAAGATCCGGGAAGATCATGGCATCATCGACATTCTGGTCAATAACGCCGGCATCATCAAGCGGATCCCCATGCTGGAAATGAGCGCTGATGATTTCCGTGAGGTGGTCGATGTTGACCTGAACGCTCCCTTTATCTGCGCCAAGGCTGTCCTGCCCGGCATGATCGAGAAGGGCCATGGCAAGATCATCAATGTCTGCTCCATGATGAGCGAGCTGGGCCGTGAGACCGTCGCGGGCTACGCTGCTGCAAAGGGCGGCCTGAAGATGCTGACCAAGAACATCTGCTCCGAGTTCGGCGGCCTGAACATCCAGTGCAATGGCATCGGACCCGGCTACATCGCCACTCAGCAGACTGCTCCTCTGCGGGAGAAGCAGGCTGACGGCAGCCGCCATCCCTTCGACCAGTTCATCATCGGTAAGACTCCCGCCGGCCGCTGGGGCGAGGCAGAGGATCTGGCAGGTCCCGCCGTGTTCCTGGCATCCGACGCATCCAACTTCGTCAACGGTCACATCCTGTACGTTGACGGCGGTATCCTGGCTTATATCGGCAAGCAGCCCTGATCTTGGGAGGGAATATCATGGAAGTTCTGAATTATGAAGTCCTGAAGAAGTCCGGCTATGACGGATATATTCTGGAAAAGGCTCCCGAAAAGGTTCTGCAGTTTGGCGAGGGCAATTTCCTCCGCGCCTTTGTGAACTACTGGTTCGACCTGGCCAATGAAAAGGCGGGCTGGAACGGCAAGTGCGTTCTGGTGCAGCCCATTGCGCCCGGCCTGGCCAAGATGATCAACGACCAGGATGGCCTGTACACCCTGTACCTGCGGGGCAGCCAGAACGGCAAGAAGGTGGACGACAAGCGTGTCATTTCTTCCGTTTCCCGCTGCCTGAACCCCTACGAGGCTGAAGGCTTTGAAGCCATGCTGGAGGTTGCCGCCAGC
>CAZHEG010000100.1:0-4779 GCA_964531435.1 uncultured Oscillospiraceae bacterium
TGCGCTTAGTGGCCTTGGGGATGGCGCCCTTCTCCTTGCGGAAGATCCATGCCAGAATCAGAGCGGACAGAACAGCGCCCAGCTCAACCACGAAGAACATACCGGGCTTGCCCTGATAAACGAAGAAATCCAGGAAGCTCATGTCCAGCGCGGAGCCCAGCATGATGGCGGTGGTATCGCCAACCAGGGTAGCGGCACCCTGCAGGTTGCTGGATACGGCAATGCCGATGATGAAGGGAACGGGGTTGGTCTTCAGCTTCTTGCAGATCTCCAGCGCGACGGGGGCGACCATCAGAACGGTGGCCACGTTGTCCACGAAAGCGGAGATCACGCCGGCAAACAGTGCCAGGGAAACGGCAGCCATCTGAACGTTGGGGACCTTCTCCATGATCAGGTCGGCAAGCAGAGAGGGCATTTTGGACTCGATGAACAGGGCAACGAGACCCATGGTGCCGGCGATCATCAGAAGAACGTTGAAGTCCAGAGCGGGAAGAACTTCGGAAAGAGGCAGCATGCCCAGGATGACAAAAAGCACACCGGATGCCAGGGCAATATAGGTGCGGTATTTGCTCAGGCTGAGCATCAGTACGTAGGTGACGGCGAAAAGAATGATTGCGGTGATCAATGTAAATACCCCCTGATTTTTTGTGACAAAATTCGCAGAAAAGGGAAAATGCGTGACAGTACACGCCCTCCTATCAATATACACACTGGACGGCTAAGAATGGGCAAAGAAAATGAAGAGGAAGCTTCTGTTTGGTTAATCGTTGCGGATTCGGTAGCCCACACCCAGCTCGTTGATGATGTAGCTGTTCTCGCCGGGCTTGATTCCCAGCTTTTTGCGGATGTTTGCCATGTTCACCTGGAGCTTTTTTACACAGCCCTCGGTGGGGTAGCCCCAGATGGCCCGGATGATGGCGGAATAGGTCATCACCTTTCCGCTGTACTCGGACAGCAGGGCCAGGATGTTATACTCGGTCTGGGTCAGCCGTACTTCCCTGTCGCCCACAAAAACCTGGCGGGAATCGTATTTGATGGTCAGATTCTGCACCTGGAAAACGCCGCCCGGGAGCCGTCCCAGATTGGAGCTGTGGCGGCCGACGCGCAGCGCGGACCGGACACGGGCCAGAAATTCCGCGGCGCTGAAGGGCTTGGTCACATAGTCATTGGCGCCCAGGTCCAGGGCCTCCACCTTGTCGGCCTCGCTGGACCGGGCGGAGAGGACGATGATGGGGGTCAGATCCGACTGCCGCACCGTTTTCAGCACGGTCAGGCCGTCCATATCCGGCAGGCCCAGATCCAGAACGATCAGGTCGGGCATATGGGAGCCCGCCAGGGTGATGGCGCTGGAGCAGGTCCTGGCCTCGATTACCTGGTAGCCGGAGCTTTCCAGCATGGCCCGGATCATGGTGCAGATGTTCTCATCATCCTCCACCAGCAGAATCTTGTATTTATTGTTCATCTTGCAGTTCCTCCGCGTTCAGGATAAAGCGGAACAGCGCGCCGCCGGAGGGGATATTCTCCGCGGAAATGCTGCCGCCGTGGGCCTTTATGATGGTGGCGCACACCGACAGGCCGATGCCCGCGTTGCGCTTTTCGGTGTCCGCAGGCTGCTGGGCCGATTGGTGATAGCCGGTAAACAGGGTGGGCAGCCGCTCCGGCGGGATGCCGCAGCCGTCGTCCTCTACTTCAAAAACAGCCTGGCCCTGCGCTGCGTATACCCGGAGCTGGAGCTTCGTCAGCCCATGGCCATGCTGCACCGCGTTTTCCAGAAGGTTCAGCAGCACCTGCTCCACCAGGATGGCATCCATGGGGATGATCAGCAGCTCCTCCGGCAGGGTCAGATCCACCTTCCGGTCGGGATAATGCTTATGGAATTTGACGATGGAGGCGTCGATCAGCTCATCCAGCGCCGTGGGCACCTTGGCGATGCGCACGTTGCCGCTGTCAAAGCGGGTGATGGACAGCAGGTTTTCCACCATCCGCACCAGCCACTGGGAGTCCTCCTGAATGCCCCGGAGCATACTGTCGGTCTGCTCGGGGGTCAGCATATCCCTGTTTTCCCGCAGGGCGGTGCTGGAGCCGTAGATGGTGGTCAGGGGGGTGCGCAGGTCGTGGGAGATGGCCCGCAGCAGATTGGCCCGCATCCGCTCCTTTTCGCTCTCGGCCTTCATGGCCTCGGAGCGCTTGACCTTTGTGGTCAGGGCGCTGGTCAGCACGGAGATGATCGCCATCACCAGCGCGGAAAAGGCGTTGGAGGGGATGGAAAAATCCAGCTTGAAATAGGGAAATGTAAAAGCATAGTTGACCAGCAGCACACTGGCCATGGCAGAGGTCAGACCCCAGAAATATCCGTCGGTGCACAGTGAGATCAGGAAAACGGCAAAGGCAAAGGATGTGGTGATCTGCTCCTGAATCGCCAGGGGATGCTGCATGATGATACCTGCGCCAAAGCACAGCGCCAGAGTGGACACGGTGATGGCGGCATCACGGATGTGGGTTTTCATTTTCTGCATGGGCACACCTCTTATCGGTTTGGTTCATTATACCATGGGTAAAGTTAAGATTTAGTAAAGTATTTGCCCCGCCCGGGCTGGTTCTATTGTATAACGGTTTCCCGTTTTTTTAAAGTGATGAATTGGAGTTTATCTTGCAGTTGGATAACGCGCCGAACCCTTGCCCCCCGCATTTATGAGGGGGGTGCCCCAGTGAGAACACTGGGGCGGGGGGAGTCAAAAAACGCAGATTGGGGCGAACTCCCCCAGTCAAATTGCCTGATATCGGCAATTTGACAGCCCCCTCTTAAAAGCGGGGGCCGAGATTGCGCCGCGCTGCGGCGCTCGGCGGCAGCAAGCCGCCGCCCTACGGTATTACCTCAAGGTGAACGACCTTCACAACGAACACAGGGCGCGTCCGTGGTGGACGCGCCCTGTTGGCATCTTTATTCGCCGACGGCCTTGTTGGTCAGCATGGTGACGATCTGCTTCATCACACTGGGCTTGGCCATTCCGGTCTCGCCCTCGCCCAGGTGCATCACCTGCTTCTGATCCTTGCCGGATTTCAGCCACTGGGGAACGCCGGGGCCGTTGGGATCGCCGGTCTTGCAGAAATTTGTCAGGTAATCCACCATCTGGCGGCTGACCTCCCGGTCCTTCTGCTCCAGGGGACGCCAGCAGTTGTCCAGGGTGCCGAACCAGTACCACAGGTCGGAGGAGTGCCATGCGCCGCAGTCATCGCCGGGGAGCATCCGGTCGAAGAACCAGGTGTAGCCGCCGTTGGCGGCGCACCATTTTTTCGCCATGCCCTGCAGCACCGGGGGCGCCATATCGTGGCTGGTGGAGCCTGCCATGTAGGCGATGGCCTTGGTCTTGGGATTCTCGGTGACGAATACGCCGTCCCGCACGGGGCAGGCAGCGGTTGCGCCGCCCTTGATCTCTTTTCTTGCTGCCTGCCAGGCGGCAAACAGCTCCTCGGGGGGCAGAGCCCGGAAGGCTGCCAGATCCGCGCAGCCGCAGCGCTCCATCACGGCGGTCCAGAACGCGCCGCTCTTTTCCGGGGTGCCCATCATCATGGTGCCCATGCCGCAGCCGCTGGACATGACTGCCCGGGCGAACAGGCCCTCTGTCAGGGGGCTCTGGCACTGGAGCTGTACGCTCATAGCGCCGGCGCTCTGGCCCATGATGGTGATGTTTTCCGGATCACCGCCGAAGGCGGCGATGTTGTCCTTCACCCACCGGATGGCGGTCATCTGGTCATACAGGCCGTAGTTGCCGGCGTGACCCGCCTCTTCCTGAAGGGCGGGCAGGCAGACAAAGCCCATGGGTCCCAGACGGTAGTTGACGGTGACGCCGATGACACCCTTGGCAGGCCACACGGGGCCGTCAAAATGCTTCTCGTGGCCGCAGCCGCCGGTGAAGCCGCCGCCGTGGATGTAGACCAGCACGGGAAGCCGGTCGCCCGCCCTGGCGGTCTCGGGGGTGAAAACGTTGAGGAACAGGCAGTCCTCGCTGTAAGAGTAGGTCTCACCCTTGCGGAATTCGTTGTAGTAGAAGTACTTCTTCTCGTTCAGCTCCTCGTCATAGAAGGAGCGGGGCTGGTAGGAGCAGCTGCCGTACCCGGTGGCATTGTACACGCCCTCCCAGCCGGTGACCTGGGTGGGATACTCCCAGCGTCCGGCGGTGGCATAACGGATGCCCTTGTAGCTGACGGTGCCGGGAACCCTGCCGGCGCAGCCCTGCAGCTGGCCGCAGGGGGTGTTGATGATGTAGTCCATAGTTCCTCCTTAGTGATCCCGGTTCCAGGCGGCGGGCATCCAGGGATACTTCTGCTCGTTCTCCAGGCCGTATGCCTCCAGCCTGCGCAGCTGGTCCACCACATGGGGCATATCCATCCGCTCCACCATTTTGCAGATCAGCTCCGCGCCCCGGTCAGCCATGGCGTCCCGGGTGGCGACGTCGGGGATGTCGGGGGTGGACATATGGTCGCCGTTCTCGCCGAAGCAGTAGCCCACGGCGGCGCTCTGGTAGCCCAGGTTGAAAAGATCCTGGAAAGGAGAGCAGGACTGGGGATTTTGGTGGCTGTAACCGGTGACCAGGGGGACATCCTCCAGCCGGTTCATGATCTTGTAGGAGCCCACGGTCATGGCGTGGAAGTCCTCCATGAAGTTGGTGAGGATATCCGCGTTTTTGCCCACCTGCATCATGCAGTCCATATACAGGATGGGAACGCCGGTCTCGTCATAGAAGTCCCGGATCATGGGGCAGATGGTCATGTGGGCGG
>CAZHEG010000101.1:0-4731 GCA_964531435.1 uncultured Oscillospiraceae bacterium
CACGGATGGTATCACCGATGCCGTCCAGCAGCAGGGCGCCGATGCCCATGGCGGATTTGATCATGCCCATTTTCACCGGGCCGGTCTCCGTTACACCGATGTGCAGCGGATAGTCGCAGCGGCTGCGGAACAGCCGGGCGGCCTCCACCATGGTCGGCACCGTGCTGGACTTCATGGACAGGCAGGTGTCATAAAATCCGTATTTTTCCAACAAGGCAAGATGTTCAAAGGCGCTCTCAACCAGGGCTTCCGCCGTAGGATGGCCGTATTTTTCCAGCAGGCGCTTGTCAAGGCTTCCGCCGTTGACGCCGATGCGGATGGGAATGTGCTTATCCTTGCACACATCCACCACGGCCTTTACCCGGTCCTCCCCGCCGATGTTGCCGGGGTTGATGCGAATCTTGGAAGCGCCGCCCTCCGCGGCCGCAATGGCAAGCTTGTAATCAAAGTGGATGTCCGCAACCAGAGGCAGCTCGCTCTCCTTGCAGATCTGGGCAAAGCCACGTGCGGCCTCCATATTCTGGACGGAAAGCCGGGCGATCTGGCAGCCGGCGGTCTTTAATCGACGGATCTGCTCCAATGACGCGGCAACATCCGTGGTCTTGGTATTCAGCATGGACTGGATCACCACAGGCGCGCCGCCGCCGATCTTTACGCCGCCTACATCGATTTGTCTTGTCATACCGTCACCCCTTGAAAATGGTGAAAATATCCTTAAACATGATGACCGCCATGAGAGCGAACAGCAGAATCATACCCGCCGCATGGACATAGCCCTCATACTTGGGATCGATCTTCTTTTTGGTCACGGCTTCAATGGCAGTGGTCAGAAGCAGGGATACGACCCGTCCGCCATCCAGCGCAGGGATCGGCAGCAGGTTCATCACAGCCAGATTCACCGCGATGAAGCCGCCGAAATAGAGCATATTCAGCAGTGCATCCACCCATGTGGGGCTGGCGGCAGCCACATCGCTCATCTGGTCCACGATGCCCACAGGGCCGGACACCTGAGAAAAGCTGACCTGACCGGACAGCAGCATCTGCAGGCTCAGCCGGACGGTGCGGACCCAGTCGATGGCAGTGTTCCATACGTACTGGATCTTTTTGCCGAAGGTCAGCTCCTCATAGCCGAAGGTAACGCCGTACTTCTGCGTCTCGGTGCCGTCCTCCAGGGTCACGGTGTGGGTCTCCATCAGGTAGTTATCGAAGGCCACCTTCTCCCCGTCCCGCAATACAACCAGGTCATGGACGGTGTCATCGCTGAGGGCAAGGATGGTGGAAAAATCATTGTAAATATACATCTTCTCGCCGTCGATCTCAACGATCCGGTCGCCCACCTGCAGTCCGCCGTCATCCAGGGTGCTCCACTCCTCAAAGGACTGGATCTCCAGAACATTGGCATACTTGGCCGGGGCCAGAACGATGGCGATGATCAGAAGGCCGGTGATAAAATTCATGCCGGCACCGGCAACCAGGATGATCAGCCGCTTCCACCACGCCGCCTTCTGGAAGGAACGGGGATTATCGGTGTCAGCGTCTTCACCCTCCATGGCGCAGTAACCACCGATGGGGATGCAGCGAATGGAATACAGGGTATCCCCCACCTGCTTTTTCCAGATGGCGGGGCCCATAAACATAGAAAACTCATTGACCTGGACACCGGAAGCCTTGGCTGCCAGAAAATGGCCCAGCTCATGAACAAAGATCAAAATGCTGAAAATAAGAAGTGCGAAAATGATACTCATAGTTTTCCTCGCAGAAATCAGTTGGGATGCTTTTGGGCAACATATGCCCGGGCCTGGCGGTCCGCCTCCAGAATTTCCTCCAAAGTGGGATTCTGGATGAAGGGAACGCTGTCCACAGCGCCCCGCACCAGGTCGTAGATATCGTAGAAGCCGATCTTATCCTGAAGATACAGGGCAACGGCAGCTTCATTGGCTCCGTTCATCACGGGGCAGGCAGTGCCGCCCTTTTCGGCGCATTCCATCGCAAGTGCCAGACAGGGAAACGCCTCAAGATCCGGCTTCGCAAAGGTCAGCGCGGCGCACTGGGTCAGATCCAGACGGTCCACAGGGCAGTCCGTTCGCTCCGGATAGGTCAGAGCAAGCTGAATGGGCAGGCGCATATCCGGGGTGCCAAGCTGGGCCATCACCGCGCCGTCCACCGTTTCCACCATGGAGTGGACGATGCTCTGGCGGTGGATCAAAACATCCACCCGGGACAGGGGCATCCGGTACAGCCGCATGGCTTCGATGACCTCAAGCCCTTTGTTCATGAGGGTGGCGCAGTCAATGGTGATCTTCGGGCCCATCTTCCAGTTGGGATGCTTCAGGGCGTCAGACTTGGTGACATGCTTCAGCTCCTCCGGCTTCATGCCGTAGAAGGGGCCGCCGGAGCAGGTCAGAATCAGCCGGTGCACTTCCCTGCTCTTTCCAATGCCCATCAGGCACTGGAAAATAGCGGAATGCTCGGAATCCACAGGAATGATCTCGGCACCGTACCTTTCCGCTTCTGCCATCACAAGCTCACCGGCGCAGACCAAAGTTTCCTTATTGGCAAGGCCGATGCGCTTGCCCGCGCGAATGGCGGCAAGTGTGGGCTTCAGGCCCAGCATGCCCACCACAGCGGTAATGACGCAGTCAGCCTCCGGAAGCCGGGCAGCCTCGATCAGGCCCTCCTCGCCCCAGGTGACCCGGGTGGGAAGATCCGCGATCCGGCCCGCCAGATCATCGGCAGCCTCTTTCGTAGACATGACGGCAAGCTGCGGGACAAACTCCCTGCACTGCTCCTCCATCCGCTCCACAGAGGATCCCGCGGTCAGCGCAGCCACCCGAATGGGCAGGCGGCTGATGATATCCAGGCTCTGCCGGCCGATGGAGCCGGTGGAACCCAAAACCGTTACACATTTGACCATATTACTTCACCGCCACAGGAATCAGGATCAGCAGCAGCTCCGCCAGGGGGCCCACGATCATCATGGAATCGAACCGGTCCAGGATACCGCCGTGGCCGGGGAACAGCTTGCCGTAATCCTTCAGGCCAACCTGACGCTTGATCACAGAGAAGCACAGATCGCCGAACATGCCGCCCACAGAGCCCAGCAAGCCGTAGATCACCGCATAGCCGTAGTTTACGGTAAAGCCGAAGCAGAACTGCAGCACGGCACCATAGATCAGCATACCCACCACGGCACCGATCAAACCGCCGATGGCGCCTTCCACCGTCTTCTTGGGGCTGATGGCGGGAGCCAGCTTATGCTTGCCCAGCTTGCGGCCCACCAGATACGCGCCGGTATCGGACAGGAACGCCATCACAAAGGGCAGAATGATGAAGTAGCGGCCGGTGCCGTCCACATTATGGATCCGAACCAGGGAGCAGAACAGGTATGGAATCAGAACGCCCGCGGCAAAGCAAAGCACCACCTTGTCGAAGGACAGCTTCACATGGCTGAGCATCATCTCCATAAAGAGAAGGGTCACAAAGACCAGAATGCCCGCAAGGCCCCAGGCATAGGGCATGCCCGCATAGGAATGCATGGCAACGCAGAAGGCCATGACTATGGAGTACACCACCACACGGCCGCTTTTCACATAGCCGGTGCCCACCAGCAGCTCCCAGGCCGCGATGGCAGCCATCACACCCCAAAGAATTGCGGTGCATACCTTGGGCAATGCCAGAACGCAGATCAGCAGCAGGGGCAGCAGAAGCACCACAGTAATAACACGAGTTTTCATTTTTATGCGCCTCCAAACCGGCGGCTGCGCCGGTGATATTCTTCAATGGCCGCATCCAGGTCCGCAGGACCAAAATCGGGCCACAGAACATTCATAAACACAAGCTCGGAGTATACACTCTGCCAGGGCAGAAAATTGCTGGTGCGCATCTCGCCGCTGGGACGGATCACCAGCTCGGGATCCGGCACACCGGCGGAATCCAGATAAGCATCGAAGCTTTCCTCCGTCAGGCTGTCAGCAGTACACTTCCCTGCCGCCACATCCGCGGCAAAGGCACGGGCCGCGCGGATGATCTCATCCCGGCCGCCGTAATTCAAGCAGAAATTCACCTGAACATCGTCAAAATCCTTGGACCGCTCCTGGGCATCCTCGCAGAGCCTCCGAAGCTCCGGGGAAAGACGGCTCAGGTCGCCGAAGGTTTTAATGCGGACATGGTTCTTTTCCATATCCCGCAGCGCTTCCTGAAGGTAGATCTTCATCAGCGCCATAATGCCGCCCACTTCCTCCTCCGACCGCTTCCAGTTCTCGGTGGAGAAGGCATACACCGTCAGATACCGCACGCCGATGGAGCGGCAGTAATTGGCGATGGTGCGGAAGGATTCCGCGCCCGCCTTGTGTCCGGCGTTGCGGGGCAGGCCCCGCATTTTTGCCCAGCGTCCGTTGCCGTCCATGATGATGGCAATATGCTGGGGAACATTGGAAAGTGCCATAACGCACCTCTTTCTAAACAGAAAATTCCGCAAATGAATGAAAATGATGAACAGTGAAATATGGATGCAGAAACACCGCACCCCGGTCATTCATCATTCATCATTCACATTTCGCTATTGGGTCACTTTTCGGGAGGGCAGTCTGCCCTCCCGGAAAGAAACAAATCAGATCGCCATCAGTTCCTTTTCCTTGACGGCGGTGGCTTCGTCCACCTTCTTGATATACTTATCCAGCAGATCCTGCAGATCCTTCTCGGCCTTCTTCTGGTCGTCCTCGGTGATCTCGC